>DATINN010000347.1:0-2703 GCA_035474175.1 Mycobacteriales bacterium
CCGGGCCGGACGGACGAAGGCGAAGTAGCCGGTCTCCGGCGGGACGGCGTCCGCCACCAGGCCCTCGGCGGTGATCCGGGCGAACCGTTCGCGGGCGTCGGCGAGCAGGCCGAGGTTGCGCTCCGGCGTCCGCAGCACCGCGACCGCCCGGCGGCCGAACTCGCGGTCCCACAGCGAGGTCGTCCCGTGGTTGGTGTCCAGGATCGCCAGCAGCGCCGGGACCAGCGACCGCGGCGCGAGCAGGTAGGCGAACCGGAACCCGTGCATGGACAGCGACTTCGTCGGGCACACCAGCCGGACCGTGCGGTCGGCCACCAGGCCGGCGCACCGCTCGGCCGGGCTGTCCCAGCCGAGGTAGCCGAACGTGCCGTCGACGACGACGAGCGACCCGGTGGCGAGCTGCCAGTCCCGGATCCGGTCCACGAACCGGGCCGGCACCCGGCGGCCCGCGTACCAGATCGGGTCGGCCAGGAACAGGACGGCCCGCTCCGCCGGCAGCGCCAGCTCGGCCCCGGCCTCGTGCAGGTGACGGGTGCCCAGCCGGTACGGCGTGATGCCGAACTGCCGGAACAGCCCGGCCGTCGTGTAGTGCATCGGTGGCTGGTAGAACACCGAACGCACGCCGGTGACGTGCAGCCAGGCGGCGACGGTGGCCAGCAGCTGGGTGGCGCCGGAGCCGACCACGACCTTGGCCTCGCCCAGCGGCTGCCCGTCGGCCTCGGCGTGGAACCGGCGCACCGCCCGGATGAGGTCCGCGTCGGCCTGCGCCGACGAGTAGTGGCTGGGGTCGCCGAGCTGCAGCGGCGTGGTCCGGCCGAGCGGGCCGAGGTAGTCGGCGACGTACGGGTGGCGGCCGTTCCAGTCGGACGGGAACGGCAGCCCCTGCTCGCGCAGCAGGCCCAGCCGCGCGTAGGCGCGGGCCGCGGTGTCCAGGTCGGACTGTCCACTCGCGACGGTCGCGCGGTCCCCGGTGATCGTCACGCTTCCTCCACGGTGACGGGCTCCCGGCCGCGGGCCGGGGTCGTCCGGAACTCCCGGACGTCCCGGCGCAGCAGCGGCAGGGCCGCCGCGCCCGCGTACAGCGCGGCGCCGGCGAGCACGGTCCGGCTGCCGCCGAGCGCCCGCGCGACCGGGCCGACCAGGGCGAAGCCGACGGGATAGAGGGCCATGCTGCCGAGCCAGTCGATCGAGTTGACCCGGCCCAGCGCGGCCCGGGGCAGGTCGGTCTGCAGGCTCGTGTACCAGAGCACCAGGGACACCTCCTGCCCGGCGCCGGCCAGCACCGCCAGCCCGGCCAGCACCGGGACCGGCGCACCGGCCCCGATCGCGACCAGGTACGCCGCCACCGGCGTGAGCAGCGCGATCGCCGCCAGCCCGGGCAGCCGGGGCCGCACCGCCGAGGACACCAGCGAGCCGAGCACGCTGCCGACCGCCGAGCAGGCGACCACCACCGCGTACGTGGTGGCGGTCCCGCCGCGGGCCAGCAGCAGGACGGGCAGCAGCACCGTCGCCGGCGCCATCGCCAGCCCGCCCTGGACGCCGTCCATCGCGATCAGCGCCGCCACCCAGGGCCGGCGGCGCACCTCGCCGAAGCCCTCGACCAGGGCGGCGACCGGCCGGCCGGGCTCCGCGACCGGGCGCGGGCCGGCCGGCAGCCGGACGAGCGTCAGCACCGAGACCGCGAACGTGACCGCATCCACCCAGAAGCACCAGCGGGCGCCCGCGCCGGCGACGAGGACACCGGCCAGCAGCGGACCGGCGACCGCGGCGACCCGCTGGCTGAGCGAGTTGAGCCCGTTGCCGGCCTGCAGGTCCCGCTCCGGCAGCAGCTCGACGACGACCGTGTTGTACGCGGGGTAGAACAGCCCCTCCCCCACGCCCAGCGCGAACGCCGCCGCCACCAGCACCGACCCGGTCGGCAGCGTGGCGGCGATGCCGGCCACGAACAGCAGCCGGCCGCCGTCCGCGGCGAGCATGACCGCGCGCTTGCTGCGCCGGTCGGCGAGCACCCCGCCGGCCAGCAGCGTGCCGATCGTGCCGGCCGAGCGGGCGGCGAGCACCAGACCGACCTGCCCGGCGCCGCCGCCGGCACCCAGCACGTAGAGGGTGAGGGCCAGCGGCAGCATGGCGCTGCCCACCATGCTGGCCGACTGCCCCAGCCAGAACCAGCGGAAGGGCCCGGCGGCCAGTGGCCGCCAGGCTCCGCGCACCGCCGCGCCGCCGATCCCGGCTCCTCAGGCCGCGCGGTAGTGGGCGATCAGCGAGGACCGTACGAACGACGGCCGCAGCACCGTGGTGACGCAGTGCGCGAGGTCCGGCCGCAGCGGCAGCAGCACCATGCTGTTGTGCCGCGGCGGCAGCGTGTCCCGCACCCCGTCGGCGCCCTGGAAGCCGAGCAGGCCGCCGTCCCCCTCGGCCCAGTCCGGCTGGTGCAGGTAGAGCAGCAGGCTCAGCACGCCGCTGTCGTAGGTGTCGACGTGCGCGCGGAGGAAGTCGCCGCGGTGGTAGCGGGTGGCGTTGACGAGCACGTCGCCGCGCAGCGCGATCCCGGTCAGCCGCTCCAGTTCGTGCCGGGCCTCGCCGCCGACCAGGAACTCGGTGAGGCGGGCGACGGCCTCGGTGCCGAAGCCGCCCTCCTCCAGCACCTCGGTCGTGCTGTAGCGGATGTCGCCGGTCTCGACGACGGTCGGGCTGGCCGCCGCG
>DATINN010000348.1:0-5229 GCA_035474175.1 Mycobacteriales bacterium
GCCGACAGCTCGTCGTCGGTGATCCGCAGCGAGAACCGGTCCTCCAGCGCGGTCGCCAGCTCGATCCCGGCCAGCGAGTCGAGCCCGAGGTCCTCCGACAGCGACGCCTGCTCCGTCAGCAGCTCCGGCTCGATGCCGAGATGATCGGCGACCGCCGCCCGTACCTCTTCCGCCCGGCTCATCCGGCCTCCTCCTCGCCGTCCGCCGGCTCGCCCTCGACCGGCGGCCGGACCACCACCACGGTGCAGGTCGCGTTCTTCAAGGCGTCGTCGGAGGTGGAGCCGACCAGCCAACCGGCCAGCCGGCCGTGGTTCTTGGACCCGACCACCAGCAGGTCGGCGGTGCCGCAGAAGCTCAGCAGTGCCCGCCCGGCCGGCTTGTGCATGGCGTGCACGATCAGGTCGCAGGCGGCGCCGCCGGGCAGCACCTCGTCCACGACCGCCTGCACCCGCAGCTGGGCCTGCTCCTGGTACGCCTCGACCGGTGGGGCGACGCCGCCCCACTCGCCCGGCGGCCGGGGCTCGCCCTTGACCTGCCAGCCGTAGACGACGTCGAGTGGACACTTGCGCAGCTCGGCCTCGCGGGCGGCCCAGACCAGGGCGGCCCTGGACTGGGGCGAGCCGTCCACTCCGACGACGATGTGCCCGTACGCCGGTGCGGCGTCCATCGCTACCTCCGCGGGAAGACCTTCACGGTACCGCTGTCCGTTTACCCGCTGGGCCGACTTCCCGATCATGTCCGGGTAGGTGGGATGCTGTGCGGCGCTCCCGGGTAACTGACCCGGCGCAGAGCCCACCGGGCTTGCGAGGAGGACGCAACGATGCATCCGCAGACCACCCGCAGGGTCGTCGTCGGAGTGGACGGGGCGCCGCGCACGGTCGCCGCGCTCCGGTGGGCCGCCAGCGAGGCCATGCAGCGGGACGCCGAGCTGGTGGCGGTGCACGCCTGGGGCACGGTGCTGCGCCCCGCGTCGTACGCGCCGGTCAACGACTGCGCGGACCCGGACGAGAGCGCCCGGCAGGCCAAGGCGCTGCTGTCGACGGCGCTGCGGCAGGCGTTCGGGACGGCGCCGCCGGTGCCGGTGCGGGAGGTCGTCGACGACCGGTCGGTCGTGCCGGCGCTGCTGAGCCAGGCCCGGCGGGCCGAGCTGCTGGTGATCGCGACCCGCGCCCCGGACGGGCGGCCGTTCGAGGCCGGACCGGGCTCGACCACGCTGTCCTGCCTGCGCCAGGCGCCCTGCCCGGTGGTCATCCTGCCCACCGTGGGCGACCGGGTCAGGGCGTCCGTTTCGTGGACAGCGGGCGACGAGCGACCTCCGACCCTGGTGTAGATCGCCGCCGGGGGGAAGGCTCAGGCCATCGACCCTCGGGAGGACTCAGTGACGACCGGTATCTCGGCCGACCCTGCGAGCGGCCGGAAGGCCGTCGACACCGAGCGGCTCCGGCTGCTCGACGCGTGGTGGCGCGCGGCCAACTACCTGTCCGTCGGGCAGATCTACCTGCGCTCCAACCCGCTGCTGCGCGACGAGCTGACGCTGGCGGACGTCAAGCCCCGGCTGCTCGGGCACTGGGGCACCACCCCCGGCCTGACCTTCCTGTGGGCGCACCTCAACCGGGCCATCGTCGACCGCGACTTCGACGCGCTCTACGTCACCGGCCCCGGCCACGGCGGCCCGGGCGTGGTCGCCGCGTCCTACCTGGAGGGCACCTACAGCGAGCTCTACTCGGCGGTCAGCCGAGACGCCGAGGGCATGGGCCAGCTGTTCAAGCAGTTCTCCTACCCCGGCGGCATCCCCAGCCACGCCGCGCCGGAGACGCCGGGCTCGATCAACGAGGGCGGCGAGCTCGGCTACTCGCTCATGCACGCGTACGGGGCCGCGTTCGACAACCCCGACCTGGTGGTCGCCTGCGTGATCGGCGACGGCGAGGCCGAGACCGGGCCGCTGGCCGCGTCCTGGCACTCGAACAAGTTCCTCGACCCGGTCAGCGACGGCGCGGTGCTGCCGATCCTGCACCTCAACGGCTACAAGATCGCCAACCCGACCGTGCTGGCCCGGATCCCGGAGCCGGAGCTGCTGGACCTCATGCGCGGCTACGGCTACCAGCCGTACGTGGTCGAGGCCGGGCTGGACGACGACCACCTCGAGGTGCACGCCCGGATGGCGTCCACAATGGACGAGATCCTGGACCGCATCGCCGGGATCCAGCGGGAGGCCCGCGCCGGCGGCTTCACCGAGCGTCCACAGTGGCCGATGCTGGTGCTGCGCACACCCAAGGGCTGGACCGGGCCCCGCGAAGTGGACGGTGTGCAGGTCGAGGGGACGTACCGGTCGCACCAGGTGCCGCTGGCCGAGCTCCGGACCCAGCCGGAGCACCTGGCCCAGCTGGAGCAGTGGCTGCGGTCGTACCGGCCCGAGGAGCTCTTCGACGACAACGGCACGCTGCGCGCGGAGATCGCGGCGACCGCCCCGGTCGGGACCAAGCGGATGAGCGACAGTCCACACGCGAACGGCGGGGCGCTGCTGAGTGACCTGCGGCTGCCGGACTTCCGCGACTACGCGGTGGACGTGCCCGAGCCCGGCCGCAGCATCGCCGAAGCGACCAAGGTGCTCGGCACCTGGCTGCGGGACGTGATCCGGCGCAACCCCACGACGTTCCGGCTGATGGGCCCGGACGAGACCGCGTCCAACCGGCTCGGCCCGGTCTTCGAGGCGACCGACCGGGTCTGGCAGTCGCCGGTGCTGCCCACCGACGACCACCTGGCGCCGCGCGGGCGGGTCATGGAGGTGCTGTCCGAGCACCTGTGCCAGGGCTGGCTGGAGGGCTACCTGCTCACCGGGCGGCACGGCCTGTTCAACTGCTACGAGGCGTTCATCCACATCGTCGACTCGATGTTCAACCAGCACGCGAAGTGGCTGGAGTCCACATCGGACATCGCCTGGCGGCGGCCGATCGCGTCGCTGAACTACCTGCTCTCCAGCCACGTCTGGCGGCAGGACCACAACGGCTTCTCCCACCAGGACCCCGGCTTCCTCGACGTGGTGGTCAACAAGAAGGCCACGGTCGTGCGGGTCTACCTGCCGCCGGACGCCAACACGCTGCTGTCCACGTACGACCACTGCCTGCGCAGCCGCAACTACGTCAACGTCGTCGTGGCCGGCAAGCAGCCGGCGCTGAACTACCTCGACATGGACGCCGCGGTGGCGCACTGCACCCGCGGCGCCGGCATCTGGGAGTGGGCGTCCACCGACGACGGCGAGCTGCCGGACGTGGTGCTGGCCTGCGCCGGCGACATCCCGACGCTGGAGGCGCTGGCCGCGGTCGACCTGATCCGCCAGCACCTGCCGGAGGTGAAGGTCCGCTTCGTCAACGTGGTCGACCTGATGCGGCTGCAGACGGAGACCGAGCACCCGCACGGGATGAGCGACCGCGAGTTCGACACGCTGTTCACCGCCGACCGGCCGATCATCTTCGCCTTCCACGGCTACCCCGGGGTGATCCACCGGCTGACCTACCGGCGGACCAACCACGCCAACCTGCACGTGCGCGGGTTCAAGGAGGAGGGCACCACCACCACGCCGTTCGACATGGTGATGCTCAACGACCTCGACCGGTTCCGGCTGGTCATCGACGTGATCGACCGGGTGCCGGGGCTGGCCGCGCGCAAGGCCGGGCTGCGCCAGCAGATGGTGGACGCCCGGCTGACCGCGCGGGCCTACACCCGCGAGCACGGCGAGGACGTGCCCGAGATCAGCGGCTGGACCTGGCCGTACGACCCGGCGGGCAACCGGGTCGGCGCCGGGACGGTGGTCCGGGACGACACCGGCGACGACAACCAGTCCGCGGGTGGCGAGGACGCGATGGCGGCCTCCGGATGAGGGTTCTGGTCGTCAACACCGGGTCCAGCTCGGTCAAGCTCCGGCTTCTGGACGGGACGGACCCGGTCGGCTCGACCGACCTCGGGGCACCGTCCACACTGGACCCGTCCGCGGTCGCGGACACGGTGGCCGAGTTGGCCGGCGAGTCCGGTGTGGACGCCGTCGGGCACCGGGTCGTGCACGGCGGCCCGGACTTCACCGCGCCGGTGGTGGTCGACGACAAGGTCCGCGCGGCGCTGGAGGCGCTGGTCGACCTGGCGCCGCTGCACCTGCCGGCGTCGCTGGCCGGGCTGGACGCGGTCCGCACGGCGCTGCCGTCGGTGCCGTCGGTGGCGTGCTTCGACACCGCGTTCCACGCGACGATGCCGGCGGCCGCGACGACGTACGCGCTGCCGCCGGAGTGGCGGGACCTCGGCGCCCGGCGCTACGGCTTCCACGGGCTGTCCCATGCGTACTCGGCCCGCCGGGTGCCGTCGATCCTGGGCGTCGCGCCCGAGGGGCTGCGGCTGGTCAGCTGTCATCTCGGCGCGGGGGCGTCGCTGTGCGCGATCCAGGACGGGCGGTCGGTCGACACGACCATGGGCTTCACACCGCTGGAGGGGCTGGTGATGGCGACCCGGTCCGGGTCGGTCGACCCCGGGCTGATCCTGTGGCTGCAGCGCCGGCGCGGGCTGTCCGCGGACGAGGTCTCCGACGGGCTGGAGCGCCGGTCCGGGCTGCAGGGGCTGGCCGGCACCGCCGACATGCGGGAGGTGCTGGCCCGGATGTCCACCGGCGACACCGACGCCGTCCTCGCCTTCGACGTGTACGTCCACCGGGTCAAGGCCGGCATCGCGGCGATGGCGGCGTCGATGTCCGGTGTGGACGCGGTGTCGTTCACCGGCGGCGTGGGCGAGGCGTCGGCCGCCGTACGGGAGGGTGCGGTGGCCGGGCTGGAATACCTCGACCTGGCCGTCAACCCGGGCCTGAACGAGGCCGCCCGCGGCGACGCCAACGTCTCCGCCCCCGGGTCGCCCGGCGGGGTCGCCGTCGTCACCGCCCGCGAGGACCTGGAGATCGCGAGCCAGGTGTCACACCTGCTGGGCTGACTTTCCCGGAAAGGCCACGTCACTGTCGCGCCGGTGCCTATCCTCCCTGCGACCCAACGATGGGTCGCTTTCTTGGGGGGACCATGCGCAGCGAGTACGACAGGCCTGACGGTGGACGCTGGAAGTACAACCCGCCGCCGACGTGGCCGGCGCCGCCGTCCGGGTGGACGCCGTGGCCGGGTTGAGCCAAACGAAACATGCACAGAGAGGAACCTTGTATGTTGTCGCATGCGCAGCTCCTCCAGCGCAAAAAGTACAGGATTT
>DATINN010000349.1:0-3355 GCA_035474175.1 Mycobacteriales bacterium
GCGTCTCGTCCGGCTGGACCTCGTCCCGGATCGCCGCCGCCTGCGCCATCAGCTCGGCGTCGATGCCGAGCCGGCCGGCGGTGTCGACCACGACCACGTCGTGCTGGGTGCGCTGGGCCTCGACCATCGCCCGGCGGGCCACGTCGACCGGGTCGCCGACCCCGTTGCCGGGCTCCGGGGAGAACACGTCCACCCCGGCCTGGGCCCCGACCACCTCCAGCTGGGTGACCGCGTTGGGGCGCTGCAGGTCGGCGGCCACGAGCAGCGGCGTGTGCCCCTGGTTGCGCAGCCACAGCCCGAGCTTGCCGGCCAGCGTGGTCTTGCCGGAGCCCTGCAGGCCGGCCAGCAGGATCACGGTCGGCGGCTGCTTGGCCAGCCGGATCCGCCGGGTCTCGCCGCCGAGGACGTTGACGAGCTCCTCGTTGACGATCGCGATGACCTGCTGGGCCGGGTTGAGCGCGCGGGAGACCTCCTCGCCGCGGGCCCGTTCCTTCAGCGCCCCCACGAACGCCTTGACCACCGGCAGCGCGGCGTCCGCCTCCAGCAGCGCGATGCGGATCTCGCGCGCGGTGGCGTCGATGTCGGCGTCGGAGAGCCGGCCCTTCCCCCGCAGCGACGTGAAGACCGCGGACAGCCGGTCGGAGAGCGTGTCGAACACTCCGCCAGCCTAGCCGCCCGCGGTCACCCCCTACCGGACCACCGCGTTGCCCATCGGCATGGCCGGGGCACCGAGGTCCTGGTTGAACCCGTCGTACACGACGTACGCGAAGATCGCGCAGAACGCGAACGTGGTCACCCCGGCCCAGGTGAAGTAGCCCGAGGTCGTGGTGGCCACCGCCAGGAACGCCAGCAGGAAGGTCAGGTCCACGAACGCGAACCCGACCGTGAACGCCAGCGGCAGCCGCAGCGTCGCCAGCGTGAGGAGCACGAACACCAGCAGGAACGAGAGCAGGTACGTCGACTGCACGCTCTGCACGCCGTCCGCCGTGATCCCCCACCACCCGCTGGTCAGGGCCGTCACCAGCAGCGCGAAGCTGAGCCAGAACGCGGCGAACACGCCGAAGATCGCGGCCAGCGTGCTGGCCCCGATCCGGCCCGCCCACACCGTCGCGATGAGCATGAACAGCCCGGCCGACAGGGCCAGGGCCGGGATCATGCCCCCGGGCAGGGTGGCCGTGTCCAGGTAGCCGACGAACCACAGGCCCAGCGTGAGCCCGGACGGCAGGAAGGTGATCAGGGCCAGCAGGGCGGGGTTGCCCGGCGGTGGCACGGCCGCGGCGACCTCGGGTTCGGGTCGGGCGGCATGGGTCGGTACGGCGTCGGCTTCCACGGTCATGGCGCGCTCCTCGTCGATGCGATCACCTGGCTGGGCGACACCGTCCGTGCCGGTGGACAGGTCCCCCGCCGCCCACCGTCGACCCCAATGACCTCGTAGATCGTCTCAGTTCGAGACCGGCCCGAGCACGCGGTCGGTATAGCGGTTGGCGAACCGGCCCTCCGGATCGAGCTCGGCCCGCAGCGCCAGCGCGTCGGCGAAGCGGGGGTAGCGCGGGGCCAGCTCGGCCGCGGTCAGGTCGTGCAGCTTGCCCCAGTGCGGCCGGGCGTCGGTGCCGGCCACGGCGTGCACGACGTCGGCGACCGCGCCCAGGTAGTCCTCGTGCGGCTCGCGGACGTAGCGGTGCGCGGCCAGGTAGGCCGTCTCCCGCCCGTACGCGGTGGACAGCCAGCGGTCGTCCGCGGCCGCCACCCGGACCTCGACCGGGAACGAGACCCGCCAGCCCCGCCGCCGGATCGTCGCGTCCAGCTCCGCCAGGATCGCCGGCAGCAGCGGCCGCGGCACCGCCCACTCGGTCTCGCGGAAGCGGACCCGCCGGGGGTGCGCGAAGACCCGGTGGGACAGGTCCGCGTACGTCCGGGTGCCGAGCAGCCGGGTGGCGAGCCGGTTCGCGGGCGGGACCAGGGCCGGCACCCGGGCGCCGGCCCGGCAGACCGCGCCGAACAGCACGTTGGACACCAGCTCGTCGTCCAGCACCGCCTTCCACCGCGGCAGCGGCGCGAGGTCGGAGACCGGGACCCGGGTGTTGCGCTTGAGCTGGGCGTCGCGGGTGTGCGGCCACCAGTAGAACTCGACGTGGTCGGCCTCGGCCGGCAGCGTGTCCCAGCGCGCGAGCAGGTCGTCCAGCCGCTCGGCCGACTCCACCGCCCGCAGCCCGAACGCCGGCACGCAGCGCAGCGTCACCGCGGTGACGATCCCGTACGCGCCGAGCCCGACGGTGACCGCGGCCGGGTCCGGGCTCACCACCTCGCCGGACGCGGTGACCAGCTCCAGCCCGGCGACCTGGGTGGCCAGCCCGCCGAAGCCCAGCCCGGTGCCGTGGGTGCCGGTCGCGACCGCGCCGGCCACGGTCTGCACGTCGATGTCGCCGAGGTTCTCCAGCGCCAGCCCGTGCTGGGCCAGCAGGCCGGACAGCGCGTGCAGCCGGGTGCCGGCCCGCACGGTCACGGTGTCGCCGGCGATCGCGACCACGCCGGTCAGCCGCTCCGGCCGCAGCAGCACCCCGTCGGTCACGGCCGCGCCGGTGAACGAGTGTCCCGAGCCGGCCATCCGCACGGTGAGCCCGTCCCGGGCGGCGTCCCCGACCGCGGCCACGACCTCGTCGGTGGACGCCGGCGACAGCGTCCGGACCGGCCGCGACACCTGGTCACCGGTCCAGTTGCGCCACTGTGCAGCCATGCCCGCACCGTAGTGGCGGGTACCCGCGCGGCCGTCGCCCGGCTCCGGCGGCGCCGATAGGGTCCGGCGGGTGAAGGTCGATCAGCTGCAGACGCCGGCCCTGCTGGTGGACGCCGCCGCGCTGGAGCACAACCTGGCCACGATGGCGGCGGCGCTGCCCGGCGCCCGGCTGCGCCCGCACGTCAAGGCGCACAAGACCACCGCGCTGGCCCGGGCCCAGGCCGGGCACGGCCACCGCGGCTTCACCTGCGCCACGATCCGCGAGGTCGAGGGCATGGTCGCGGCCGGGCTGGGCGAGGACCTGCTGCTGGCCAACGAGGTCCTGGACGCCGGCCGGCTGGGCGCGCTGGCCGACCGGGCCCGGATCACGGTCGCGGTCGACTCGGAGCAGACGGTCGAGGCGGCGGCCCGCGGCGGCGTCCGGGAGGTGCTGGTCGACGTCAACGTCGGCCTCCCCCGCTGCGGCTGCGCCCCGCAGGACGCCGGCCGGATCGCCGACCTGGCCCGGTCGAAGGGCCTCGCGGTCCGCGGCGTGATGGGCTACGAGGGCCACCTCATGCTGCTGCCGGACGCGGACCAGCGCCGCTCGATGACCGGGGACAGCATGGCCCTGCTGGCCCG
>DATINN010000350.1:0-2248 GCA_035474175.1 Mycobacteriales bacterium
CGCAGATGCCGGTGGTGGACAGCAGCACCGCGCTCACCCCGGACGCCGGCACCCCGCCGACGCCGAGCACGGTGACGTCCCGCCGGGCCGCGCCGCCGACCGGCAGACCGGTGCGGCTGTCCAGGATCCGGGTCGGCGCGACCGGCACGAAGCCGGCCGGCCCGGCCGCCGGCGCCGCCCCGGTGGCCAGTGGCGGCGCGGCCGTCTCCGGCCGCACGGTGACGTGCGCGGTGAAGCCCGTCCCGGTCGCGGTCGCGGCCGGATAGACCGTCAGCGTGTACGCCCCCGGCCGCACCGCCCGGCCGGCGCCGTCGCGCAGGTCCCAGCTGGTCTGCACGCTCGTGCCGGTGCCGCTCCAGGTCCGCACCGGGCCGGCCGGGCAGTCCCGGGTCACGGCCACGGTCCAGGCCGTGGTGCCGGTCAGGCCGGCGGTGATCCGCGGCCCGGTGGCCGCGCCGTAGGCGAAGGGGCCGGCCGAGACGGCCGGCGAGACCAGCGCCGGGGCGGCGGCCCCGATGAGGGACTTCACCTTGGCCCGGATCGTGGGCAGCAGCGCGTACCCCCGGTCGCCGGGGCACTCGGTGTTGCCGACGTCCCGGTGCCCGGACAGCGTGTTCTTGGTGACGACCACGCCCGCGGCGTACTTGGAGGTGCCACCGCCGCCGGAGGTCAGCCGGACGGTGCCGGTGGGGTCGACCTTCCAGCGGGCGAACTTCCACGCGAACACGGCCTCGACCGCGGCCGTCGTCGCGGCCGGCACGGCCGCGGTCTGGAAGTCGCCCATCATGGCCACGCCGAACGTGCCGGAGTTGAAGCCGCCGGTGTGGGCCCCGACCACGGTCGAGTCGACGCCGCCGTAGCGGCCCTCCCAGGTCCGGCCGAACCGGTCGACCAGGAAGTTGTAGCCGATGTCGCCCCAGCCCCGGGTCCGGGAGTGGAAGACGTAGATCGAGCGCAGGATGGCCGGGACGTCCGCGGACGCGTACGAGTTGGTGCCGGCGGTGTGGTGCAGGAAGCCGGCCTTGATGCTGGGGGCGTACTCGGGGTCCCAGCCCATCAGCTTGGGGTCGGCGCCCCACTGGGCCCGGGTCATGATCGCGGGCTTGCCGGCGGCGGCGGTGCCCGCGGTCGGGACGGCCGCGTCGGCGGCCGAGGTGCCCGGGTCGATCAGGGTCAGCCGGAGGTCGCGGGGCGCGGCCCCGGAGACGACCGTGATCCTCGCCTCGACGCCGCTGGCGTGGCCGGTCCAGACCGGCTCGGTGCCGCCGCGGGTGCCGGGCCGGACGTCGGCCGGGTCGGGCTCCTTGTCGTCGGACCCGGTGCTGCTCCAGGCCGTCCAGGCGCCGGTGCCGAGCCGGGTCCGGACGGCGACGTCGACCACGCCCACGGCCGGGTCCTGGGCCCAGCTCACGCCGACGGCCGAGAACGCGGCCGTGGTCGGCCGGCTGATCGTGAGCGGCCCGGTCGAGGCCGCCCGGACCCCCAGCGCGATGTCGGTCAGCTTCGGGCTGACCGGCACCGGCGCCGGCGCTGCACCCACGGCAGCCGGCGCTGCTTGAGCAGCGGGCGCGGCCGACCCGGCCAATCCGGCCGGCGCTGCCGGCGCGGCTGGCGCGGCGCCCGCGTGGGGCACGACGACCACACCGGGCAGGACGATTGCGGTCGCGGCAGACGCGACCAGAAGCACCTTGCGCACTTGCGTGCCACCCCCGTGACAAGACGCCTGGCCGGTCCACTGCTGTGACTGGAGTGCCGGCTGGGACGTCCGCCACAGTTACTCACGGGTCACTAAGTGTCAACTCAAAGTAGTCAATTCGTCAGGTCCTCGAGCAGCGCGGTGACCTCCTCGGGCTGCTCCAGCCGGTCCTGCCACGGGGCCAGCGCCTCCCGGGCCAGCTGCCGGTGCCGCTCCCAGGTCCGGCCGTCCCGGGTCAGCTCGGCCAGCCGCGCGTGCGCCAGCGCGGCCCCGACGCCGGGCCGGTCGCCGCGCAGCGCCACGCTGTCGGTCAGCAGCTCCCGGGCCCGGGCCGGGTCGGCCGCCATCAGCACGGTCGCCCGGTGCAGCAGGCAGCGGGCCTGCCCGTCGTCGTCGTGCAGCTGCTCGTAGCGCAGCTGGGCCTCGGCCCAGTGGGCGGTCGCCTCCTCCTCGTCCCCGAGCCGGGCCGCGACCAGGCCGAGCAGCTCCCGCGCGTACGCCAGCCCGACCGCGTCGCCGACGTCCGCGGCCAGCGTCCCGGCCTCCTGCAGC
>DATINN010000351.1:0-2617 GCA_035474175.1 Mycobacteriales bacterium
GGCGGACGCCGGTCCGCGGGCGTTGCCGAGCGCGCCCCGGGTGCTGGACCTGACCCGGGTGATCGCGGGACCGGTGGCCACCCGGACGCTCGCGCTCTGGGGCGCCGCCGTGTTGCGGGTGGACCCGCCGGGCCTGCCGGAGATCGAGTGGCAGCACCTCGACACCGGTGCGGGCAAGCGGACGACCGTGCTCGACGTCCGCAGCGAGCGCTTCGCCGCGCTCGCGGCCGAGGCCGACGTGCTCGTGCACGGCTACCGGCCGGGGGCGCTGGACCTCGACCCGCTCCTCGCCGCCAACCCGTCGCTGGTCGTGGCGTCCCTGTCGGCGTGGGGAGCGGCCGGGCCGTGGGCGGGCCGGCGGGGGTTCGACAGCATCGTGCAGGCCGCGAGTGGGATCGCGCTGATCGAGTCGGCCGACGGGGTCACGCCGGGGGCGCTGCCGGCCCAGGCGCTCGATCACAGCGCCGGCTACCTGCTGGCCGGGGCGGTGTGGCAGCTGCTGCGGCGGCGGGCGGCCGAGGGCGGCGGGTGGTCGGTCTCCACCTCGCTGGCCCGGGTCGCGCACGAGCTGCTGCGGCTGGACCGGTCCGTGCAGCCGGAGTCGGGCGACTACGCGCCCACCACCGTCACGCACGGGTCGCTGACCTACGCTCGCCCGGCCCTGTCCGCGGACGACTTCCGGTTCCCGCCGCATCCGTGGGGATCCGACGAGCCGACACTGTCCTGAGCGCGGGGTGCCGTTCGTCCTCTGCGTGAACGCGGCCGACCGGCCGCCGAGGGAAGGGTCCCGACCATGGCTCTCTACGCCACGCTGCTCTACTACCCGGCCGACGAATACTGGACCAAGCCGGGCCAGATCGAGATGTCCGGCGAGTACGCCGAGTTCGGCAAGGCCGCGGCCGACGTGATCCGCGGCGGCAAGGCGCTGCACGGGCCGGAGACCGCGACCACGATCACCGTGGCCGGCGGTCCCGGCGGCGACGTCGTCACCACCGACGGGCCGTACGCGGAGGCCAAGGAGGTGCTCGGCGGCTTCTACCTGATCGAGGCCGAGGACCTGGACGAGGCGACCCGGTGGGCCGCGCAGATCCCGGCCGCCTGGCGGGGCAAGGTCGAGGTCCGCCCCGTGTACGAGATGTCGACGCCGGCGACGTGACGCCCGAGGACCGGCTGGCCGAGACGGTCCGGGTCGAGGGTCGCCGCGTGCTGGCGACCCTGATCCGGACCGTGGGCAGCCTGACCGTGGCCGAGGACGCGGTCCAGGACGCGGCGCTGGCGGCGCTGGCGTCCTGGCCGCGCACCGGCGTCCCGGACGACCCGCGGGCCTGGCTCACCGTCACCGCCCGGCGCAAGGCCTACGACGTGCTGCGCCGGGAGGCGGCCCGGCCGGTGAAGGAGAGCGCGGCCATCCGGGAGCTGGCCCGGGCCGAGGAGGAGGTGGTCGAGATGGAACCGGAGAGCGCGGTCCGCGACGACCTGCTCCGGTTGCTGTTCACCTGCTGCCACCCGGCGCTGCGCCGGGACGCCCAGGTCGCGCTGGCGCTGCGGACGCTGGCCGGGCTGGAGGTGCCGGCGATCGCCCGGGCGTTCCTGGTGCCGGAGGCGACGATGGCCAAGCGGCTGGTCCGGGCCCGGCAGAAGATCGCCGCCGCCCGCATCCCCTACCGGGTGCCCTCGGACGAGGAGCTGCCCGACCGGCTGCCGGCGGTGCTGGCCGTCGTGCACCTCATCGCCACCGAGGGGCACGCGCCCAGCAGCGGCGACGGCGTGGTCCGGGTCGACCTGGAGACCGAGGCGCTGCGGCTGGCCCGGCTGGTGGCCGAGCTGATGCCGGGCGAGCCCGAGGTGCTCGCGCTGCTGGCGCTGCTGCTGCTCACCCAGGCCCGGCGGCCGGCCCGCACCGACGCCGCCGGCCGGCCGGTGCTGCTGGCCGACCAGGACCGGTCCCGCTGGGACCGGCCCGCCATCGCCGAGGGCACCGCCCGGCTGGCCGAGGCCGTCCGGCGCACCGGCGGCGCGGCCGGTCCGTACCAGCGGCAGGCCCACCTGGCCGCCTGCCACTCGACGGCGCCGAGCTGGGCCGACACCGACTGGGACCGCATCGTCGGCCTGTACGACCTGGTGCTCACCCTCGGCCCCAACCCGGCCGTCGCGCTCAACCGGGCCGTCGCCCTGGGCCACCGGGACGGGCCCGCTGCCGCGCTGGCCGCGCTGGACGCCGCGCCGATGCCGACCCACCTCTGGCACGCGGCCCGGGCCGACGCGCTCCGCCGGCTGGACCGGGCGGCCGAGGCCCGCGGCGAGCTGGAGACCGCGATCGCCCTGGCCCCGAACGCGGCCGACCGCCGCCTCCTGACCGCCCGGGTGACCAGCGCTAGGGGATGACCAGCGTGGCGGTCGCGGTGTTGTCGGCCTCGTCGGTCTCGGGGATGCGGTCGAGGTCGTCGGCGACGGCCTCGACCGTGTGGGTGCCGGAGGTGGCGGTCCAGGTGCTGCCGGCGTCGCCGCCGTCGGCGGTGTAGGTCCGCTCCTGGCCCGGGCCGAGCGGCTCGGAGCTGTCGGCCGACCAGCTCACCCTGGTCCCGTCGACCGCGAACGCGATGCCGTGGGTGACCGC
>DATINN010000352.1:0-2613 GCA_035474175.1 Mycobacteriales bacterium
CAACGACGTCAAGGGCCGCGAGCAGTTCCGGCCGGTGGCGCCGATCATCCGGCTGGACCGCGCGGCGGACGTGTTCGACGGGCCGCTGCCCAGCCCGTACATGCTGTTCGTGCACCAGGTCCGGTCGGAGGGGCGGGACCGGATCCCGGCCGTCGTGCACGTCGACGGCACCGCCCGGGCCCAGACCGTGGACCCGGAGACCGAGCCCGGGGTGGCGGCGCTGCTGACCGCGTTCGAGCGCAAGACCGGGCTGCCGTGCCTGATCAACACCTCGCTGAACACGGCCGGCCGGCCGATCGTGGACGACCCCCGCGACGCGCTGGAGCTGTTCGGCTCGGCCCCGGTGGACGTGCTGGTGCTCGGCCCCTACCTGGTCCGGCGGCCACTCTCGTGACCGGGCCGGCCTTCTCGGTGGTGATCCCGACCGTCGGCCGGCCGTCGCTGCGGGCTCTGCTGGACGCGCTGCGGGCCGGTGGCGGGCCGCAGCCCGTCGCCGTGGTGGTCGTGGACGACCGCCGGGAGCCGTGGACGCCGCTGGACCTGCCGGACTGGACGCCGCTGCAGGTGGTACCGGGCTCCGCCCGGGGCCCGGCCGCGGCCCGCAACGTCGGCTGGCGGGCGACGGCGACGCCGTGGGTGGCGTTCCTGGACGACGACGTGCTGCCGCCGCCGACCTGGACGGCCGACCTGGTGGCCGATCTCGCCGGGCTGGCGCCGTCCGTGGCCGGCTCGCAGGGACGGCTGGAGGTGCCGCTGCCGGCCGGCCGCCGCCCGACCGACTGGGAGCGGGTCACCGCCGGGCTGGCCGGCGCGGCCTGGGCCACCGCCGACATGGCCTTCCGGCGCTCGGCCCTGGTCCGGGTGGGCGGCTTCGACGAGCGCTTCCCGCGGGCCTACCGGGAGGACGCCGACCTGGCCCTGCGCCTGCTGGACGCCGGCTGCACCCTGGTCCGGGGCCGGCGGGTGGTCCAGCACCCGGTCCGCCCGGCCTCCCGCTGGATCTCGGTACGGACCCAGGCCGGCAACGCCGACGACGCGCTGCTGCGCCGGCTGCACGGGCGGGACTGGCGGGCCCGGGCCGGCGCCGGCCGCGGCCGGCTCTCCCGCCACGTCCTCGTCACCGCCGCGGCCGTTGCCTCGTTGACCGGGATTGTGACCCGCAATCGCACGCTGGCGCTCGGCGCCGGACTGGGCTGGCTCGCCGGCACCCTCGAGTTCGCCGCGGCGCGGATCGCGCCCGGGCCGCGGACCCCGGCCGAGGTCGCCACGATGGCGCTCACCTCGGCGGTGATCCCGCCGGTCGCGGTCGCCCACCGGGTGCGGGGCACGCTGGCGGCCCGGCAGGCCGGGCCGTGGGCGACGCCCGGCTTCGCGATCCTGTTCGACCGGGACGGCACGCTCGTGCACGACGTCCCGTACAACGGCGACCCGGCGCTGGTCGAGCCGGTGCCGGGCGCGCTGGCCGCGGTCACCCGGCTGCGGGCCGGCGGCGTCCCGCTCGGCGTGGTCACCAACCAGTCCGGCATCGGCCGCGGCACCGTCACCCGGGAGCAGGTCGACCGGGTCAACGCGCGGGTGGACGAGCTGCTCGGGCCGTTCGACACCTGGCAGCTGTGCCCGCACACGCCCGACGCCGGCTGCGACTGCCGCAAGCCGCGGCCGGGCCTGGTGCTGGCGGCGGCGTCGGCGCTGGGCGTGCCGCCGTCGCGGTGCGTGGTGATCGGCGACATCGGCGCGGACGTGGCCGCCGCCCGCGCGGCCGGGGCCCGCGGCGTGCTGGTGCCGACCGCGGTGACGAAGCCGGAGGAGGTCCGGGCGGCGCCGGTGGTGGCGCCCGACCTGGCCACCGCGGTCGACCTCGCGCTGGCCATGGCGGGCTCCCCGTGAGCCGCGTCCTGGTCGCCCGGCTCGACAGCGACGGCGACGTGCTGCTGGCCGGTCCGGCCGTGCGCGCGGTGGCGGCCGCGGCCGAGGTCGTGCTGCTGGTCGGTCCGCGCGGCCGGCAGGCGGCCGGCCTGCTGCCCGGGGTGGCGTCCACGCTGGTCTGGCGGGCGCCCTGGATCGACCCGGCCCCGGACCCGGTGGACCGGTCCGACGTGGACGGTCTCATCGCGACGGTCCGCGCCGCGCGGGTGGACGCCGCGGTGATCCTGACCTCGTTCCACCAGTCGGCGCTGCCGCTGGCGCTGCTGCTGCGGCTGGCCGGGGTGCCGCGCATCACCGCGGTCAGCGACGACTACCCCGGCTCGCTGCTGGACGTCCGGCACCGCATCGAGGACGACCGGCCCGAGGCCGAGCGCGGGCTCTCGACCGCGGCGGCGGCCGGGTTCCCGCTGCCGGCCGGGGACGACGGGCGGCTGCGGGTGCTGCCGCCGCCCCCGGTGGCCCACCTGACCGGCCCTGGGCCGTACGTGGTGGTGCACCCGGGCGCCTCGGTGCCGTCCCGGGCCTGGTCGCCGCACCGGTGCGCGGAGGCGGTGGCGGCGCTGGTCGCGGCCGGGCGGCGCGTCGTGGTCACCGGCGGGCCGGCCGAGACCGCCCTGACCGCCGAGGTGGTCGCCGCCGCGGGCACAGCCGCCGCGGGCACAGCCGCCGCGGGCACAGCCGCCGCGG
>DATINN010000353.1:0-3518 GCA_035474175.1 Mycobacteriales bacterium
GGCCTGATCGACCGCCTCCCCACGCTGCTCGACTCGGTCGACAGCGATGTGCTTCCCCTGCTCGGCAAGCTCGACGCCGTCGCCCCCGACCTGCACGCGCTCCTGGAGGCGGTCGAGGACCTGCGCAGCGCCGTCGCCGGCATCCCCGGCGTCGGCCGCCTGATGCGCCGCGGCGACGAGGAGCTCGACAACCCCGAGACCCGCCCCGGCGACGCCGGCGCCACCCGCGCCGACACCTGAGATGATCGCCCCATGGGGCCGTGGGTGGTGTTCGACTACGGCGGGGTGCTCTGCCGGGATCAGTCGGAGGAGGACCGGCGGGCGCTGGTCGAGCTGGCCGGGCCGGGCGACCCCGGCCGGTTCTGGGCGGCGTACTGGGAGCTGCGGCCGGCGTACGACCAAGGGGTGCTGCCGGCCGCGGACTACTGGACGAGGGTCGTCGGGCGGGGGCTGAGCGCGGGCGAGGTCGAGCGGATCGAGGGCGCGGACGTCGCCGGCTGGTCCCGCCCGTACGGGGAGACGCTGGAGATCGCGGCCCGGCTGGCCAAGGACGGCACCCGGCTGGCGCTGCTGTCGAACTGCCCGGAGCCGATGGCGGTCGCGATCGACGCCATGGACTGGACCGACCTCATCCCGCGCCGGTTCTACAGCTGCCGGCTCGGCGCGATCAAGCCCGACCCGGCGGTCTACACCGCGGTGCTGACCGAGCTCGGCGCCGCGCCCGCGGACGTCACGTTCGTCGACGACCGGCCGGTCAACGTGGCCGGCGCCGAGGCCGTCGGCATGCGCGCGCTGCTGTTCACCGACCCGGCGACCCTCGCCGGCGATCTCGACCTGGGGGACTCGTGGACTACGACGTGATCGTCATCGGCGGCGGCCCGCCCGGGGAGAACGCCGCCGACCGCGCCCACCGCGGCGGCCTGTCCGTGGCGCTGGTCGAGCACCAGCTCGTCGGCGGCGAGTGCTCCTACTGGGCCTGCATCCCGAGCAAGGCCCTGCTCCGCCCGGTCGAGCTCTTCGACCAGGCCCGCTCGCTGCCCGGGGTGAAGGAGGCGGTGACCGGGGCGCTCGACCCGGCGGCGGTGTTCAAGCGCCGGGACTGGTTCGTCGGGCGGGACGAGAGCAAGCCGTTCCAGCACGACGACGGCGGCCAGGTGCAGTGGGCGGAGGGCGCCGGCCTCGACGTCGTCCGCGGCCACGCCGTGCTGGCCGGGGAGAAGACCGTCGAGGTCACCGCCCCCGACGGCGAGACCCGCACGCTGACCGCGAACCACGCCGTCGTGCTGGCCACGGGCACCACCGCGACCGTCCCGCCGCTGCCGGGCCTGCGGGAGGCGCGCCCGTGGACCTCCCGCGAGGTCACGAACGCCGCCGCGGCGCCCCGCCGCCTCATCGTGCTGGGCGGCGGCGTGGTCGGCTGCGAGATGGCGCAGGCCATGCGCGGGCTCGGGGCCGAGGAGGTCACGATCGTCCAGCACGGGCCGCGGCTGCTGCCGAAGAACGAGCCGTCCGCGTCGGAGCTGCTGCGCCGGTCGTTCGAGGCGGCCGGGATCACCGTGCTGACCGACACCAAGGCCGCCGGCGCCCGCCGCGAGGGCGGCGAGGTCACCCTGGTGCTGGAGGGCGGCCGGGAGCTGGTCGCCGACGAGCTGCTCGTCGCCACCGGCCGCACCCCGGCCACCGGGTCGCTCGGCCTGGAGACGGTCGGCCTGGAGCCGGGGAAGTACGTCACCGTCGACGACTCGATGCACGTCCTCGGCGGCTGGCTCTACGCGGTCGGCGACGTGACCGGGCGCAACCTGCTCACCCACATGGGCAAGTACCAGGCCCGGGTGGCCGGCGACGTCATCGCCGCGCGGGCCGCGGGCGAGCCCGACGACCTGCCCGGCCTGCGCGCGCGGGCCGACGACGCCTGGGTGCCGCAGGTCGTCTTCACCTTCCCCCAGGTGTGCTCGGTCGGCCTCACCGCCGCGGCCGCGTCGAAGCGGGGCCTCACGATCAAGGTCGTCGAGTACGACGTGGGCAAGGTCGCGGGCGCCTCGCTGCTGTCCGACGACTACCAGGGGCACGCGACGCTCGTCGTCGACGAGGACCGCAAGGTCGTCATCGGCGCCACGTTCGTCGGGCCCGACCTGGCCGACCTGCTCCACTCGGCCACGATCGCGGTTGTCGGCGAGGTCCCGCTCGACCGCCTCTGGCACGCCGTGCCGAGCTTCCCCACCGTCAGCGAGGTCTGGCTCCGCCTCCTCGAGGAGTACGGCCTCTGACCGAGCCCGGCCTCTGGTCGAGCCCCGCCTCTGGCCGGGGCTCGCCTTAGGCCGGGGGTTCGCCGCTGACCCGGGACCTCGTCGCTGACCGGGGCCCGCCTCTGGCCGGCGCCTCGTCGCTGACCGGGCTCGCGTCGGATGGGCCTCGCCTCTGGCGGGGTCGGCGCCGGCCCGAGGGCGGCCGTCGGGTCAGAGATCGGCCAGGCGGGCGGCGGCGTCCTCGGCCTTGCGGGCGGCGGCGTCGCGGCGCCGGGTGGCGGCGTCCCGCTCCCGCTGGGCGTCGCGCTCGTGCCGCACCGCGTCGCGCTCGGCGTCCTCGGCCTCCGCCAGCCGGGAGCGCAGGTCCTCGACCAGCTCGCCGGCCTCGGCCCGGTCCCGCTCGGCGTCCGCGAGCTCCTGCTCGGCCGCGGCCAGCGCCTCCTCGGTCTCGTCCCGGACCTCCTCGGCCTCGGCCAGCGCCGCGGACAGCCGCTCCCGCTCGGCCTCGCGCTGCTCCTGCTGCCGGCGCTCGCGGACCACGGCCGGGTCCTCGGCCCGCTCGTCGTCCCGGACCGCCCGCAGCCGCCGCGCCGGCGGTGTCTTCGGCTCCGGCGGCGCCGCGTCGAACCCGGTCCGGCTGGCCGCCTTCACCAGCCGCCCGGCCCCGATCTCGGCCGCCACGGCCGGGTCGGCCAGCGCGGCGTGCAGCGTCTGCTCCAGCTCGTACTGGACGGCCTGGGTGATCTTGACCCCCGCCCCGGCCGCGACCTTGCGGGCGGAGCGGACCAGCGCCCCGACCAGCTGCTGCCGCTGCGTCGACAGCTGCCGCAGCGCCGGCCCGGACAGCTCCTCCTGGGCCTTGCGCAGCTCCTCGCCCAGCGCCACCAGCTGCTCGCCGACCTCGGGCTGGTCCCGGACCAGCAGGTTCAGCACGTACGCGCTGACGGTCGGGCGCCGCAGCTTGCCCAGCGCGACGGCGAGCTTGCGGTTCCCGGCGTCCTTGGCCGCCTTGACCTGCTCGTCCCGGGCCTCGGTGAAGTCTTCCGGGGCAAGCCCGTAGAGCTCGTCGGCCGCCTGGCCGACGAGCTCGTCCGGGTCGGTCGTACCGCTCAGCTGGACGCCTCGCTCCCGGAGCCGGCCGGCACCGAGGACGGGCCGTCGGTGTCGACGCCGTCCACCCACTCGCCGGTCCGCGGGTCGACGTGGGCGGCCCCGACGACCTTGCCGGTGGACTTGTCCACGATCCAGGCCTCGTCGGCCTTGCCGTCCGGG
>DATINN010000354.1:0-1627 GCA_035474175.1 Mycobacteriales bacterium
GAGGTCGAGGAGGCCGGGGGAGATCTCGACGACAACGGGTCCTCGCTCGTGCTGAGCCGCTCGGTGTCGGCCGAGGGCCGGTCCCGGGCGTTCGCCGGCGGGCATTCGGTGCCGGTGTCGCTGCTCCAGGTGCTGGCCGACGACCTGGTGGCCGTGCACGGGCAGTCCGACCAGCAGCAGCTGCTCAAGCCGGGACGGCAGCGGGACGCGCTGGACAGGTTCGGCGGACCCGAGCTCGCCGCCACCCTCGCCGACTACCGGCGGGTCTACCACCGGCATCGAGCGGTCCGCGACGAGCTCGACGAACTGACCCGGGCGGAACGCGAACGCGCGGCCGAGGCCGAGACGCTGCGGCTCGGCCTGGCCGAGGTCGAGGCGACCGCCCCGGAGGCGGGCGAGGACTCGACCCTGCTGGCCGAGGAGGAGAAGCTGGCGAACGCCGACGCGCTGCAAGCCGCGGCTACCACCGCGCACGAGGCGCTGCTCGGCGATCCGGCCTCGGCCTCCGTCCAAGCGTCCGACGTGGTCACGCTGCTCGGCGTCGCGGTCCGCGCGCTCGAGCCGGTCCGCCCGCACGACCCGGCCCTGGCCGGCCTGGCCGACCGGCTCTCCGAAGCCAGCTACCTGATCTCCGACGTGGCCGGGGAGCTGGCCTCCTACACCGAGTCGCTGGACTCGGACCCGGCCCGGCTGGCCGCGGTGCAGGAGCGCCGCGCCGCGCTCGGCCGGCTGATCCGGGCCTACGCCGCCGCCTCGGGTGACATCGTCGGCGTGCTCGACTGGGCCAAGCAGGCCGGATCGCGCCTGGCCGAGCTGGAAGGGGACGACGACAAGATCGCCGCGCTGGCCGCGGAGGAGGCCGCCCTGGCCTCCGAGGTGACCTCGCTCGCGGCGCGGCTGACCGGACTGCGTTCGGCGGCGGCCGGGCGGTTCGCGGCCGAGGTGACCGCCGAGCTGACCGCCCTGGCCATGCCGCACGCGTCGCTCACCGCTGTGGTCAGCGACCTGGACGCGCCCGGCCCCTACGGCGCCGACGACGTGGAGATCAGGCTGGCCGCGCACCCGGGCGCGCCGCCGCTGCCGCTGAACAAGGGCGCCTCCGGCGGCGAGCTCTCCCGTGTCATGCTGGCCATCGAGGTGGTCTTCGCCGGCGCGGACCCGGTGCCGACGTTCGTGTTCGACGAGGTCGACGCCGGGGTCGGCGGTAAGGCCGCGGTCGAGATCGGCAGGCGGCTCGCCCGGCTGGCCCGCTCCTCGCAGGTCATCGTGGTCACCCACCTGCCGCAGGTCGCGGCGTTCGCCGACAACCACCTGGTCGTGGAGAAGTCAGGCGACGGACTGGTGACGGCGAGCGGCGTGGTCCGGCTGGACCGGGCCGGCCGGGTCCGCGAGCTGTCCCGGATGCTAGGCGGCCTGGAGGAGTCCGAGTTCGGCCAGGCGCACGCGGAAGAACTGCTAGCCCTGGGCTCCGGCGAGCGCGAGACCCCCGCCTAACCCGCGCCTAACCCCCCGCCGGACGCCTTCCGGACGCGCTGGATCCGGGCTTTCACGGCGTCAGAACGCACTGGATCCGGGGTCTCCTGGCGTCCCGGTTGCCGCGGATCCGGTGTATCACGACTGCCGTTCT
>DATINN010000355.1:0-2143 GCA_035474175.1 Mycobacteriales bacterium
AGGGGCGGGTGCGGGGGATCATGGGGGGATGACGGAGGCGGCCGGGGTGCGGGTCGCTCGGGTGGTGGGGCGGGTACGGGAGGCCGTCCGGATCGCGCTGTCCGGCGTACGGGCGCCGCGAGGGGAAGACCGGTACGACGACGGATCCCTCGGGCGTGGTGTCGCGCTGCGCGGCACGGTGTGGCCGGGTGGTGCGACCCAGCCGTACGACGGGGTCGTGCTGATCGGGCCGGACGGGATCATCCAGCGGATCGGCCCGCCGGCCCGGGTCCCGATCCCGGTCGGGGTCCGGGTGATCGGCGCGGCCCACACCTGGGTCGGCCCGGGGATCATCGACGCGCACGTGCACCTCGCGTTCGGGGCGGCGACCGCGGCCCTGCGCGGCGGCGTGGTCGGCGTCCGCGATCTCGGCGCCCCCCGGCGGGACGCGCTGCGGGAGCGCACCGGGCACCGGCGCCCGCTCCCGGGCCTGCCGTACGTCGGCGTGGCCGGGCCGATCCTCACCGCCACCGGCGGCTACCCGTCGCGCAGCTGGGGCGCGGACGGGTTCGCGTCCTTCCTCACCACCCCGGCGCAGGCCCGGCTGGCCGTCCGCGGGCTGGCCGGCGACGGCGTCGACCTGGTCAAGGTCGCGGTCGAGCGCGGCCCGGACGGGGTCTGGCCGGTGCCCCGGACCGCCGTCCTGCGCGCGGTCGTGGACGCCGCGCACGGCGCCGGGCTCAAGGTCGTCGCGCACGCGCTCAGCGTCGAGGCCGTCGGCCGGGTGCTCGACGCGGGCGTGGACGAGCTGGCCCACACGCCGGTCGAGCTGCTGCCGGAGGCGTTGGTGGACCGGGTCGCGGCGGTCGGGATCCCGGTGGTGTCGACGCTGCAGACGTTCTTCTCCGGCGGCCAGGGCCGGGCCGCCGGGCAGAACGCGGCCGCGCTGCACCGGGCCGGCGTCCGCCTCGTCTACGGGACCGACCTCGGCAACGCCGGCACCCGCACCGGCGTCGACCCCCGGGAGCTGGACCGGCTGGCCGACGCGGGCCTGGGCCGGCTCGGGGCGCTGCGGGCGGCGACCGAGGGGGCGGCCGCGGTGGCCGGGATCCGGCTGCGGACCGGCCGGCTGGAGGAGGGCCGACCGGCGGCGGCGGTCCTGCTGAACGGGGACCCGCTGGTCGAGCCGGGCGTCTGGCGGGTGCCGCGCACGGTCGTGTGTGACGGGCGGCTCCTGGAACCGCCCGAAGGCGCGCCTGACACACTGGGCCTGTGAGCTGGCCACCGGAGACGACCCCGAGCGCCGCGCCCGGGCCGGAGCAGCCGCCCACCGCCGGCACCTTCCCGCCGCCGGCCTACTACCCGCCGCCCGCCTACCCGCCGCCCGCCGCCCACAACGGCGTCCCGCAGCAGTCGCCGTGGGGGGAGACCGGGTTGCTGGCGCCCGGCACGTTCAGCCCGCCGCCGCCGGCTCCGCCGCGGGACCGGCTCTGGCCGCCGTCGAAGCGGGAGTGGACGACCGCGCTCGGCCTGATCGCCGGGCTGGCCGCCGCCGGCGCCGCGGTCGCGCCGCTGTGGGTGCACCTCGCGCCGCGGCTCGCGTTCCGGGTCGACCAGCCCGGTCGGGCGCTGCCGGTGGTCCCGGAGGCGGAGGAGTACGTCGCGGCCGACGGGCGGTACGTGTTCATCACCCTCGCCGTCGGCGTGGTCGCCGCGCTGGTCTGCTGGCTGCTGCGGCGCACCCGCGGCCCGCTGATCATGGTCGCGCTGGCCGCGGGCGGCCTGCTCGGCGCGATCGTGACCTGGCGGCTGGGGCTGCGGCTCGGCACCGGCTACCAGCCGTCCGACCTGCAGGTGGTGGGCAAGGTGCTCTACCAGCCACTGACGCTGCGGGCCCGGGCCGCGCTGGTGGTCGAGCCGGTGGCGGCGCTGATCGTCTACCTGCTCGCGGTCGGCTTCTCGGCCCGCAACGACCTCGGCCGCGACGACCTCGACCGCACCGGCCCCGGCCGCGACGGTCCGGGCCGCGACGGGCCGGACCGCGGCAGCCCAGGCCCCGACGGTCCGGGTCGGGCGGGGGAGTTCAGCTCAGGCTCTGGGTGACCTGCAGCTCCGCGATCGGCACGGGCAGCGCCCGCAACCTCCGTACCATCGTCGTCTCCCG
>DATINN010000356.1:0-2486 GCA_035474175.1 Mycobacteriales bacterium
CAGCTTGACGTTGCGTCCCATCGAGGCCCGGCGCAGGACGTCGAACGCGGTGTCCGCGTCACATCGATTTTGCGCCATGATGATGCCCTTGGCCTGCTCGATCGTGGCCCGGCTGAGCATCGCGGTCTGGAGCTCCGCGGCCAGCTGCGTGGCCTCGCTGTAGGTCACGGCGTTGGCCACCGCCACGCCCACGTGGCCGGCCAGCTCCAGGGCGACCCCGTGCACCCGCTCGCTGAAGGCGTGCGCCTCCCGCGCGTAGCAGTTCAGCGCCCCGACGACGTCGGTCTGCATCGGCAGCGGGACCGACAGCGAGCTGAGCACCCCGCGCGGCACGACCTTGGCCGCGTAGTCCGGCCAGCGGGTCTCCGCCCGCATGTCGTCGACCCGCAGCAGCACCCCGGACAGGCCGGCGTCGATGCAGGGCCCGTAGCCGCGCTCGTACTGCAGCTCGTCGGCGTCGAGGGCCAGCTGACCGCTGTACGCGGCCGTGAACGGCCGGTCCCCGCGCACCAGCGTGACGGAGACCTCGTCGGCCCCGGGCAGGTTGTCCCGCGCGATGTCGGTGTAGCGCTGCAGCACGTCCGACAGCGGCGCGTCGCCCAGCCGGACGCTGAGCAGGGCCTGCAGGGCGCGCGCGGACAGATCGGCCATGGGCTCAATCTACGGCCCCCGTCCACGCGCGCCGGTGGCGCTGCCGGTGGTTAGGTGGCGGCATGTCCACACCCGGCCCCCTCACGCTGGCGGCGTCGTTGCTCTACGTGCGGCGCCTGGACCGATCGGTGGCGTTCTACGAGGAGGTGTTCGAGCTGCGGGTGCACGCCCGGCAGCCGAACCTGGCGCTGCTGGAGTCCCGGGACGGCGTGCCCGTGCTGGTGCTGCGCTCGATCGGGGAGAACGCCTCCCGCGGGCTGGAGCAGGTCGGGATCAGCCGGCTGGTGTGGTTCGCGCCGGAGGACCGGCTGGGGCAGCTGGAGGAGCGGCTGCGCCGGACCGGCACCCGGGAGCTGCTGCTGGAGGAGCGCGGCGGCGGCGACGGCGATGCCGTCGTCTTCGCCGACCCGGACGGCATCGTGCACGTCGTGGTCGCCTCGGAGACGGCCGCCTGGCCCGCGGACGGCGCGATCCCGCGGGCCGCCTGGCTGCGCGGCGTGTGATCCGGCCGGCGGCTCCCGGTCAGTAGTGCCCCCAGTGCTCCGCGGCGATCCGGCCGGCCGGTCCCCGCAGCGCGGCCGCGGCGGCGTGCAGCGCGTCGGTCGCGCGGTCGACGTCGCCGGTGTCGGTGTAGAGGGCGAAGCTCAGCCGGCAGCTGGCCGGCGGGTGCAGGCCGAGCGCGTGGTGCGCGAGCGTCGCGCAGTGGCAGCCGGCCCGGGCCTCGACCCCCAGCTCCCCGAGCCGCTCGGCCAGCCGCACCGGGTCGGTCCCGGCCACCGTGAACGCGAGCAGGGGCGAGCGCGGCGCGCCCGGCGGCGGTCCGTACACGGTGCTCCCGGGCAGGGCGGCGATCCGGTGCCGGGCCCGGGCCGTGAGCGCGCCGACGTGCGCCTCGACCCGGCCCATCGCCCGCCGGACCGCGGCCGCCGGGATCGGCCGGGACGTGCCGAACCACGGCAGCGGCTCCTCCAGGACCAGATCCAGCACCAGCCGCAGCGCCTGCGCGGAGACGATGAGGCCGAGGATGTTCGGCGTGCCGGCGCCGTACTTCCACGGCAGCTCGCCGTACTCGACCAGGTCCGCCGTGACCCGGCCCTCGGCGATCATGTCGCCGCCGTACAGGAACGGCAGCGCCCGCTGCAGCAGGTGTTCCTTCGCGTAGAGCACGCCGACCCCGAACGGCGCCAGCAGCTTGTGGAAGGAGAACGCCAGGTAGTCCACGTCCAGCGCCCGGACGTCCACGGTCGAGCTCGGCACCAGCTGGGCCGCGTCCACCAGCAGCAGCGACCGGCGCTCGCCGGAGGGCTGCACGTAGCCGCTGCCGTCCGCGATGGTGCGCAGCACCGGCAGCGGCGGCTTGGTGCCGAGGAAGTTGGACGCGCCGGTGACGCAGACCAGCTTGGTCCGCCGGTCCACCAGCCCGGCGAGGTGCTCCAGGTCCAGCGCCCCGGTCACCGGGTCGAACCGCGCGACGCGGCACTCGACCCGGCGGCCGAAGCGGGGCAGGATCTCGCGGCTCAGCGCGTACCAGGGGACGAAGTTGGAGTTGTGCTCCATGGCCGTGGTCACCACGTTGTCGCCGTCGCGGAACTCGGTGAGCAGCGAGTACATGACCGCGTTGATGGCCTCGGTCGTGTTGCGGTACGGGACGATCGTGCGGCGGCCGGGCGCGTTCAGCCACTGCGCGATCGTGTCGTAGGACTGCTCGTACAGGTCGGTGATCCGGCGCGAGGCCGGGGACTGGCCGCGGTGGACGTTCTCGTAGCCGGGCGCCAGCGACCGGTGCAGGTCCAGCAGCTCGCGCGGCGGCTGGGTGCTGGCTGCGTTGTTGGTCA
>DATINN010000357.1:0-2606 GCA_035474175.1 Mycobacteriales bacterium
GCCGCCGCTGCGGGGCAGGTGCTCCCCGCCGCGCCACCGGGTCCGGAACAGCACCGCCACCGTCGGCTTGATCAGCACCACCGAGAGCCAGATCCAGAATCCGACGTGCCCGCGACCCGGGTTCCGCACGGCGCCCACCTCCTCACAAGGTCGGCCGCAGTCTGCCACCGATGTCTCTGCCACAAATCCCGCGCCGCGCGTCCGGGTAGCGTGGGTCGGCGTGGGATGGTCCGTCGTGGTGCCGGTCAAGCGGCTCGGCCTGGCCAAGTCCCGGCTGTACGCGGTGGGTCGCCCGCGGACCGAGCACGAGGAGCTGGCGCTCTCGCTCGCGCTGGACACCGTCGCGGCCGCGCTGCGGGCGGCCGAGGTGGCCCGGGTGGTCGTGGTGACCGACGACGCGGCCGCGGCCGCCGCCGTGCGCGCGGCCGGCGCGGTGGTGGTGCCGGACGAGCCGGACGCCGGGCTCAACCCGGCGCTGGCCCACGGCGCGCTGGCCGCGGCCCGGCTCGGCCCCGGCGACGGGGTGGCCCTGCTCTCGGCCGACCTGCCGGCGCTGCGCCCGGCCGAGCTGAGCGCGGCGCTGCGGGCGGCGGTGCCGGCCGGCCGCGCGTTCGTCCCGGACGCCGACGGCACCGGCACCACGCTGCTGGCCACGGCGCCGGGCCTGCCGGTCCGGCCCCGGTACGGCCCCGGCTCGGCCGCCGCCCACCGCGCCACCGGCGCGGTCGAGCTGGCCGGCGACTGGCCGTCGCTGCGGCACGACGTCGACACCGCCGCCGACCTGCGCGCCGCCGCCACGCTCGGGCTCGGGCCGGCCACCGCGGCCTGGACCGCCAGCCACGCGGTCGCCTGAGGGGTGCCGCCGGGCGCTAGCGTTCGGTGCGTGCAGGCGACGGTGGCGACGTTCGAGGCGGCGACCGGCAGCGGGACCGTGCTGACCGACGACGGGCACCGGATCGCCTTCGACGGCGCCGCGTTCGCGGCCGGCGGCCTGCGGCTGCTCCGCCCGGGCCAGCGCGTACGCCTGGACACCGACGGCGACCGGGTCACCCGGATCACCATCGCGACCCTGCCGTGAGCCTGTTCGCCCACTGTTTCCCGAGCTGAGCAATCATGGCGGCATGACCGCCGACGAACCCGCCGCGCAGCCCAGCGACGTCAGCAGCACCCAGGCTGACCTCGAACCGGACGACGCGGTCGCGGCCGACCTGGACGACCACGGGCTGCCGCACGCGCCCGACCTGCCCGAGGACCGGTTCTCCAGCCGGGAGCTGTCCTGGCTGGAGTTCAACGCGCGGGTGCTGGCCCAGGCCGAGGACCGGCGGATCCCGCTGCTGGAGCGGGTCAAGTTCCTGGCCATCTTCGCCAGCAACCTGGACGAGTTCTACATGGTCCGGGTGGCCGGGCTGAAGCGGCGCCTGGACATGGGGCTGGCCGTGCGCTCCAGCGACGGGCGGACCGCGCGGGAGACGCTGACGCAGCTGTCGCTGCGGGCCCAGGAGCTGGTGGCCCGGCACTCCACGCTGTGGCGGGACGACATCGAGCCGGCCCTGGAGACGACCGGGATCCGGGTGCTGCACTGGGACGACCTCGACGGCGCCGAACGCACCCGGCTGGCCGAGTACTTCCGGGCCCAGGTCTTCCCGGTGCTCACCCCGCTCGCGGTCGACCCGTCGCACCCGTTCCCCTACATCAGCGGGCTCTCGCTCAACCTGGCCGTGCTGGTCCGCGACAGCGCGGCCGGCGGCGGGCCGACCGAGCGGTTCGCCCGGGTCAAGGTGCCCAACAACGTCTCCCGGTTCGTGGACGTGAAGGACTCCCGGGCCGACTCGGCGTACCTGCCGATGGAGGACCTGATAGCCGCCCACCTCGACTCGCTGTTCCCGGGTCTGGAGGTGGTCGAGCACCACCTGTTCCGGGTCACCCGCAACACCGACATCGAGGTCGAGGAGGACCGGGACGAGGACCTGCTGCAGGCGCTGGAACGGACGCTGACCAGGCGCCGGTTCGGCCCCGCGGTCCGGCTGGAGGTCCAGGACACGATCACGCCGCGGGTGCTCGACCTGCTCACCGAGGAGATCGACGTCCCCGACGAGGACGTGCTGCACATCCCCGGGCTGCTCGACCTGGCCTCGCTCTGGCAGATCTACGACGTGGACCGGCCCGACCTCAAGGACCCGCCGTTCGTGCCGGCCACCCCGCCGCGGTTCGCCGAGAACGAGACGGCCAAGAGCGTGTTCGCCACCCTGCGCGAGGGCGACGTGCTCGTGCACCACCCGTACGAGTCCTTCGCGACCAGCGTGCAGCGGTTCGTCGAGCAGGCCGCCGCGGACGCCAACGTGCTCGCGATCAAGCAGACCCTCTACCGCACCTCCGGCGACTCCCCCATCGTGGAGGCGCTCATCGACGCGGCCGAGGCCGGCAAGCAGGTCGTGGTGCTGGTCGAGATCAAGGCCCGCTTCGACGAGCAGGCCAACATCAAGTGGGCCAAGGCGCTGGAACGGGCCGGCTGCCACGTCGTCTACGGCGTGGTCGGGCTGAAGACCCACTGCAAGACCCTGCTGGTGGTCCGGCAGGAGGGCGGCACGATCCGCCGCTACTGCCAC
>DATINN010000358.1:0-2188 GCA_035474175.1 Mycobacteriales bacterium
GGCGTCGCGGACGGAGCGGGCCAGCGGGCCGTTCCAGGCCAGGCCGGTGACGTCGCCGCCGACCGGGCCGTTGCTGATCCGGCCGCGGGAGACCTTGATGCCGAACAGGCCGCAGGCGCTGGCCGGGATGCGGACCGAGCCACCGCCGTCGCTGCCCTGGGCGAAGGGCGCCGGCACCAGCGGCGCGGAGTTCGTCGGGGCGATCTCGCAGCTGCAGATGCTGACCCGGCAGTGGGTCGCCCGCACCGCCGGGTACGACGCGGTGCTGAGCCCGACGCTGGCGGCGCCGCCGGTGCCGGTGGGCTGGTTCACCGAGACCGGCGACCCGGCCGAGGACTTCCTGCGGCAGCAGCGCTTCACCCCGTTCACGTCGGCCTACAACGTGACCGGGCAGCCGGCCGTGAGCCTGCCGCTGCACTGGACCGGCGACGACCCGGCCCTGCCGGTCGGGGTGATGCTCGCCGGGCGACCCGCCGACGAGGCCACCCTGGTGTCGCTGTCGGCGCAGCTCGAGGACGCCGTGCCGTGGGCCGACCGACGCCCTCCGGGCTGGTGAACCCCGGGATGAGCGGCCTGCCGGGGTTCGCTACCGTAAGCCCGTGACCGTCTGGGAGACCGTGCTGGTGTTCGGGGTGGTGCCGATCGCGGGGCTCTCCCTGCTGGCGGTGCTGACCTTCGCGCCCGGCGCCTCGCGCAGCCCGCGCTACCGCGTCGGCAAGTCGTGGGACCACGAGCCGGTCTGGTATGTGGCGCGTCCGGACATCGCGGCCCCCGCCGGCAGTGCCGAGGGGCGGGCCGCGCTCGCGGCGGCGTCCCGGCCCGAGCTCCCGGCCGGCGGGCCGGCGTCCGGGCCGGCGTCGGTGCTGGACGTGCAATCCGGGACGGCGAGAGGTGGGGCCAGTGGCGAATGGTGAGCTGCGGACCGAGTCCCACGTCGACGAGGAGATCCAGGCCCGCACCGACACGGTGAGCGGCCCGGGCGGCGACCTGGGCCCGGACGCCAACGCCCAGCACGCCGCCCAGCTGGCCCGCGACAGCGAGGTCAGCGACCGCTCGGCCGTGGTGGTCGGGCGCACGCCCGGCCCGTTCACGCCGCGGCAGCTGTCCCGGCTGGACGAGGCGCTGACGCTGTCGAGCCGGGAGACCGGGCTCGACTTCTCGGTGTACGTGGGAGCGCTGGACGAGCCGACCCGCGCCCACGCCGAGCGGCTGCACGCGGGGCTGCCGCGGCCGGCCGAGGGGGTGCTGCTGGCGGTGTCGCCGCAGCAGCGGGTGCTGCACATCGTCACCGGCGAGCAGTCGACCCGGCGGCTGCCGGACCGGGCCTGCTCCCTGGCGGCGCTGTCGATGCGCGCCTCCCTGTCGGTCGGCGACCTCGTCGGTGCGCTGGTCAACGGCCTGCGCATGCTCTCCGACCAGGCCGGCCGGGCCAACGACCGCTCCCAGGCCCCGCACTAGACGGGACCGGCTCCCCGGGCTCCGCGCGAGGCGGCGCCCGGGCCGACGACCGTCGCATGGGCGGAGCCGGGTCGACGACCGGCTCCGCACCAGGCGGCGCCCGGGCCCCGTACTGAGCGGTGCCCGGGAGCGCTCGCTCAGCCGGCGTCGCGGGCGCGGCCCGTCAGCGAGCGCACGGTGTCGTCCCGCCCCTCGGCCACGAGCCGGGCCAGGGCCGGCGGCACGCCCGGATCGGCCAGGAACGCCTCGGCCGCGTCCACGACGGACTGCTCGATCGCGTCCGGGAACAGCCCGTTGACCACGTTCTGCGCGATCTCGTTGGTCCGCCGCTCCCACACCTCCCGGGCCACCGCGAAGTAGGGCGCGACGTAGGGGAGGGTGAGCGCGGTCTGCGCCGGGTGGTGGAAGCCGCTGATGATCGCCTCGTTGATCGCGTTGGGCAGCTCGTCGTCCTCGGTCGCCAGCCGCCAGGCCTCGGCCTTGGCCTCGGCGGTCGGCCGCAGCGCCCGCGCCGTCGCCGCCCGCCGCTGCCCGGCCGCGGTCGGGTCCCGGTCCAGCTCGGCCTCGATCTCGTCCAGGCCGGCCGCGCCGACGGCGGCCAGCGCGGACAGCAGCGTCCAGCGCAGGTCGGTGTCCACGGTCAGCCCGGCCACCGGTGCGCTGCCGTCGAGCAGCCCGCGCAGCACGGCGACGTGCTCGGGGGTGCGGGTCGCCGCGGCGAGCGTCCGGA
>DATINN010000359.1:0-1695 GCA_035474175.1 Mycobacteriales bacterium
AGCACCGGCACGCCGACCCCGACCACCAGCACCGTCGACCACGGCACCACCAGCGGGTAGCCGTCCAGCCCGGACATGATCGTCAGCCCGATCACCGCCCCGAGCAGCACGCCGAGGCCCACCCCGAGCCCGGCGACCAGCGCCGCCTGCGCCATCGCCAGCCCGCGCCGGCGCCGGGCCGGGGCCCCGATCGCGGCCAGCGTGGCCAGGTCGGCCCGCCCCTCCGCCGCCGACAGCGTCACCGAGATCGCCACCCCGGCCAGCGTGACCAGCCCGGCCCCGCCGATCAGGGCCACGAACCCGGGCAGGTACGGCGCCCCGTAACCGCGCTCGATCTGCAGCGTCGGCGCCAGCGGTCCGAGCGCGGTCCGGGCCCGGTCCTCCTCGGCCGCGGTCGGCACCCGGCTGGTCGCCAGCACCACCTGGTTCGCCGAGCCGACCGCGCCGATCGTGCGCGCGGCCGCGTCGCTCAGCACCACCTGCGGCAGCCCGTCGCCGGGCAGCTGCGGCGCGACCACCACGGCCGGCACCCGCACGGTGCGCTCGGACGCGGTGGCGGCCGGGTCGGTCATCGACACCGGCCCGTAGACGTGCAGCGTGACCGCGCCGTCGCGGAGCAGGCAGGGCTGGGTGACCACGGTCCGGCCGGCCGCCAGCGCCGCCGCGGCGGCGTCCGCGCCGGCACCGGTGACCAGCCGCGCGGTCGGCGTCCCGACCGCCACGGCCGCTTCCCCGTACGCCTCCCGCCCGGTGCTGGTGCGGCAGCCGGCCGGCGGCACCGGCGCCGACACCGACCCGGGGTACGTGCCGGCCTGGCCCGGGATCTGGGCCGTCGCGATCGGCGTGACCGCGGTGACCGGCAGCTCGGTCGCGGCCGAGCGGACCGCCGCCAGCTCGTCGGCGGAGCTGCCGAAGCCCGAAGCCGAAACGGAAGTCGAGGCCGATCCCGACACCGAGCCCGGCCCGAACCCGGAGTCGAGGTAGACCGTCGCCCACCCGGCCGGCAGGATCGGCGTGTACTGCTCCCGGTCCCGCTGGTCGTAGCTGGCGACCGCGAACGCGACCGCCACCGAGCCGGCCACCGCGACCATCACCGCGCCGACCGCCGGGCCGGTGCGGTGCCGGTGCCGGGCCGCGTCCCGCAGCGCCAGCCGGCCGGTCAGCGACAGCCGGCCGCCGAGCCGGCCGGCCAGCCCGACCAGCGACGGCGCCAGCACGGTCAGCGCGACCATGGTCAGCCCGAAGCCGGCCAGCAGGCCGAGCGGGTAGATCAGCGAGCTGCCGGCGCCGGTCCGCCGCTGCTGCGCCCACAGCCAGGACGTCACGCCGGCCAGCACCAGCCCGCCGACCGCGAGCACCGTGGCCGCGGTCGCCGGCATGCTGCGGCCGCGGCCGGGCTGTCCGAGCCGGCCGGCCAGCGCGGCCACCACCGGCACCCGGGACGCGCTCCAGGCCGGCACGACCGCGGCCGCGACCCCGGCCACCACGCCGGCCGCGGCGGCGATGGACAGGTCCCGCGGTGACACCACCAGGGCGCCGAGGTCGAGGTCGAGCAGCCGTTCGAGCAGCGGCCGGCCGGCCACCACCGCCAGCACGCCGAGCACCAGCCCGGCGGCCGCGCCGACCACCCCGAGCACCGCGCCCTGGGCCAGCAGCATCCGCCGTACGTCCGAGCGCCGGCCGCCGTTGGACAGC
>DATINN010000360.1:0-2684 GCA_035474175.1 Mycobacteriales bacterium
GTCGGCGAGCCGGAACATCGGCTGGTAGTGCACCTCCAGGTGGCCGTCCCGGACCGCGCCGGGCAGCTCCGCGGCCAGGCTCCAGCGGGCCGTGTCGATCGCGTTGCGGTCCAGGTCGAACATCCGCAGCCGGTCCCGGCCGTCGGTCTTGGCCCAGGTCAGCGCGATGTCCGCGGACCGCAGGAGGTCGTCCAGCCCGATCTCGGCCGCGCTGCGCTCGACCAGCCCGGCGCTGGCGGTCACGGTCAGCGGCGTCGGCCCGACCTGCAGCGGCGCCCCGGCCAGCGCGTCCAGCAGGGCGGTGGCCGCGGCCAGCAGGTCGTCCCGGCCGGTCGTGACCATGACGAACTCGTCCCCGCCGAGCCGGGACAGCAGCCGCCCGCCGGCGTGCGCGGAGAGCCGGTCGGCCACCGCGGCCAGCAGCCGGTCGGCCGCGTCCGGGCCGAGCGTGTCGTTGAGCGCGTGGAACCGGTCCAGGTCGAGCAGGCAGAGCCCGATCCGGTCCCCGGGCGCGGCCGCCGCGACCACGGTGGCCAGCTGCTCGGTGAACCCGAGCCGGTTGGGCAGCCCGGTCAGCGGGTCGTGCCGGGCGTCGTGCCAGCGCTGGTTCTCGCTCTCCCACAGCGCCCGCTCGGCCGCGGTCCGGGCCGTCAGCGAGGCCCGCACGATCGTCTCCTGGTCGTCCAGGGCCCGGTCCCGCAGCGCCCGGGCGTAGCCGGTGGTGGCCGCGCCGAGCAGCGCCGCCAGCCGGGACCGGTACGGCTCGGAGTCCAGCCCGAGGTCCGGCAGCAGCCGGGTGCCGAGCACCTTGACCAGCCGCCCGGCGATCTCCGGGCCGGTGAAGTGGGCGGCGACCAGGTCCGACCCGACCTGGTACGCGGCCGCGGTGCTGAACGGCTCCGTCCGCATCGCCGCCACCAGCTCCGCCACCACCCCGTGCAGGTGGGCGTGCAGCCCGTCCCGGTCCAGCGCGACGTAGCTGGTCTCCCGGGCCACCACGGCCAGCTCCCGCACGCACTCCTGCAGGCCGGTCCCGTGCAGCGGGACCGGCTCGTCGGGACGGGCGGCCGCGGTCACCTCAGCCGGCCGCCCGGGTCAGCCGGCCGACCGCCCCGTACGCGCCGGGCCACTCGACGTCCGAGCCGACGTCCTCGGGATGGTCCGGCCGCCAGGCCGGCAGGAACGCGACCCCCGGCTCGACCAGCTCGACGTCGCGCAGCAGCTCGGCCAGCTCGTCCTTGGTGCGGGGCCGCAGCGGGGTCGCCGTCTCCCGGTAGTGCTCGGCCATCTTCGACACCGACGGCGTGTTGTCGGCGGTGCCGTGCGAGACGACCAGCCAGCTGCCGGGCGCGAGCAGCGCCGCATACCGGGTCAGGATGCCGTGCGGGTCGGTGTCGTCCGGCACGAAGTGCAGCAGCGCGACCATGAGCAGCCCGACCGGCCGGGTGAGGTCGAGCAGGCCGGTGACGGCCGGGTCGACCAGCAGCGCCTCCGGCTCCCGGCCGTCGGCCTCGACGACCGCGGTCCGGCCGTCGCCGTCGAGCAGGGCCCGGCTGTGGGTGACCGCGACCGGGTCGGTGTCGACGTAGACGACCCGCGCGTCCGGGGCCGCGTCCTGGGCGACCTCGTGCACGTTGCCGACGGTGGGGATGCCGGAGCCGATGTCGAGGAACTGCCGGATGCCCTGGCCGGCCAGGAAGCGCACGGCCCGGCGCAGGAAGGCCCGGTTGGCCTGGGCCGCCCGCGGCATGTCGGGCCAGGCCTCCAGCACCTTGGCCGCCAGCTCCCGGTCCACGGCGAAGTTGTGCGAGCCGCCCAGGTAGTAGTCGTACATGCGGGCGGCGTTGGGCCGGTCGAGGTCGAGCTCGGCCGGTGCCCACACGGGTCTGTCCACGCCGATGCCCTCCCGGGGTTTCCTCGCGTCCCGGAAGCATGCCACTTCTGCACTCTGGCCTACATCGGTGGTCACTTCGGACACACCGTGGTTACGAACTGTGCACCGAACGGGTTCAGGTCTGGCCGGCCAGCGCCGCATCCGTCACGTACGGGATGGTCTGCGGGCCCTCCGGCAGCACGCAGAGCCGGGCGTCCGGGCCGGCCGCGGCCAGCGCCTCCCGTACGGTCGCGGCCACGTCGGCGGTGTGCCCGAGGTGCGCGGCGGCCAGCTGGCCCGCGTCCAGGTAGTCGCTGTGGACCACGACCCGGGCCTGGGACTGGATCTTGGCCTGGACCTGCACCTGCCACTGGTCCGGGACGGTGCGCTCGCGCCCGCCGATCTCGGCCAGCAGCGCCTCGGGGGAGTCGGCCGAGGACAGCACCTCCTGGTACGAGCCGTGGTCCGGGAAGCCGTCCCGGCACTCGGCCGCGCAGACGATCAGCCCGCCCGGCCGGACCACCTCCAGCGCGGCGCTCATGCCCTTGACCGCCTGGTAGAGGTTCTGGTCCAGCGGGTAGCCGGAGTTGGTCGTGACGACCACGTCGAACAGCCCGTCCACCGGCCGCATGGCCACCGCCCGGGCCGTCTCGATCGCGGCCGCGTGCATCGGGAACAGCGACCCGCCGAACGCGGCCACGATGTCCTGGTCCCGGTTGAGCACCACGTCCAGCGCGAAGTCGGTGCCGGTGCCGGCGGCCACGGCCCGGATGTCGTCGTGCACCGGGTTGCCCTCGGTGACGCCCCAGCG
>DATINN010000361.1:0-2077 GCA_035474175.1 Mycobacteriales bacterium
GCCGGAGCTGCTCGTCCAGCTGGAGTCGGCGGTCACGGCCCGGGGCGGGACCGTGCACTGGGCCCGGGACGCGGACGAGGCCAACCGGATCGTGACCGAGCTCGTCCGGGCCACCGGCGCCGACGAGGTCGTCAAGGTCAAGTCGATGGCGACCCAGGAGATCGGGCTCAACGAGGCGCTGCTCGCCGCCGGCATCGCCGCGTGGGAGACCGACCTGGCCGAGCTGATCGTGCAGCTCGGGCACGACAAGCCGTCGCACATCCTGGTGCCCGCGATCCACCGCAACCGGGCCGAGATCAGGGAGATCTTCCTGCGCGAGATGGGCGCGGTCGGGCTGGCGGCGCCGGCCGACCTCACCTCGTCGCCGCCGGAGCTGGCCGAGGCCGCGCGCCGGCACCTGCGGCGCAAGTTCCTCGACGCCCGGGTGGCGATCTCCGGCGCGAACTTCGCCGTCGCCGACACCGGGACGCTGGCCGTGGTCGAGTCCGAGGGCAACGGGCGGATGTGCCTGACCCTGCCGCGGACGCTGATCACCGTGATGGGCATCGAGAAGCTGGTGCCGACCTGGGCCGACCTGGAGGTGTTCCTGCAGCTGCTGCCGCGGTCCTCGACCGGCGAGCGGATGAACCCGTACACGTCGATGTGGTCCGGGGCGGTGGAGGGGCAGGAGTTCCACCTGGTGCTGCTGGACAACGGGCGCACGGCGGTGCTCGGCGACCCGGCCGGGCGGGCGGCGCTGCGGTGCATCCGGTGCTCGGCCTGCCTCAACGTCTGTCCCGTGTACGAGCGGACCGGCGGGCACGCGTACGGCTCGGTCTACCCCGGACCGATCGGGGCGGTGCTGTCGCCGCAGCTGACCGGGGTCGCGTCCAACCCGACCCTGCCGTACGCGTCGTCGCTGTGCGGGGCCTGCTACGACGCCTGCCCGGTGGCGATCGACATCCCGACCATGCTCGTGCACCTGCGGCAGCAGGTCGACCACCCGGTGGCGGAGCGGGCCGTGATGCGGGCGGCCGCGATCGCGATGGGGTCGCCGCGGCGGTGGGCGGCGGCGCTGCGGGCGTCCCGGGCCGGGCGGCTGCTCGGCCGGCGGCGGGGCCGGCTCTCGACGCTGCCGCCGCCGCTGTCGGGATGGACTTCGTCGCGGGACCTGCCGCTGCCGCCGGCCGAGTCCTTCCGCACCTGGTGGACCAAGACCCACGGGGACGGGTCGTGAGCGCGGCCCGGGACGAGGTGCTGGCCCGGATCCGGCTCGCGCTCGGCGATCGGCCCGCTCCGGTGCCGGTGCCGCGCGACTACCGGCGGGTGGGGACGCTGCCGCGGGCCGAGCTGCTGGACCTGTTCGTGGACCGGCTCGTCGACTACAAGGCCGCCGTACGCCGCTGCCCGGCCCCGGCGCTGGCGGAGACGCTGGTCGCGGCCCTGGACGGGCGCTCCGTCGTCGTCCCGCCCGGGTTGCCGTGGTCGCTGCCCGGGGCCGTCGTCGACGACGGGCTGACCGCTCTCGCGCTGGACCAGCTCGACGGGGTGGTGACCGCGTGCGCGGTCGCCGTGGCCGAGACCGGCACGATCGTGCTGGACGCGTCGCCGGACCAGGGCCGGCGGGCGATCACCCTGATCCCGGATTACCACCTGTGCGTGGTGCGGGCCGAGCAGGTCGTGCAGACGGTGCCGGAGGCGGTGGGGCGGCTGGATCCGTCGCGGCCGCTGACCTGGATCAGCGGGCCGTCGGCGACCAGTGACATCGAGCTGCAGCGGGTCGAGGGCGTGCACGGTCCGCGCAACCTGGAAGTCGTCCTGGTCGACCAGACCGCACCCTGAAAGTTGTCTCCCCGTACCGGCCGCACTCTGCGAGTGGTCTCGCTCGATCAGCCGCACCCTGGAAGTGGTCTCGCTCAAATTGGGACGCACGCTGGGAGTGGCCCTGCTCTGCCGGGCGCACGCTGGGAGTGGTGGTTGCCGACCGGGCCGCATCCTGCGAGTGGTCTTGTTCGGCTGGGGTGCACGCCGGAAGTGGTGGTTGCCAACCGGGCCGCACTCTGGGAGTGGTGGCCATTGGGCCGGCCGCACTCTGGGA
>DATINN010000362.1:0-6800 GCA_035474175.1 Mycobacteriales bacterium
GGCAGCTGCGCCGCCCGCTGTCGCTGGAGATCCCGGACCGGCCGCTCCCGGACGGGATCGCGCTGCGCCCGTTCGTGCCGGGGCAGGACGAGGACGCGTGGGTCGAGGTCAACGCCCGCGCCTTCGCCTCCCACCCGGAGCAGGGCGCCTGGACCGCGCAGGACGTCCGGCTGCGGGAGGCCGAGGACTGGTTCGACCCGGCCGGCTTCCTGCTCACGGTCCGCGACAACGGCAGCCTGGCCGGCTTCCACTGGACCAAGGTCCACCCCGGCCCGCCGCCCATCGGCGAGGTGTACGTGCTGGCCGTCGACCCGTCCGCGCGCGGCCTGCAGCTCGGCCCGGCGCTGACCGTGGCCGGCCTGCGCCACCTGCGCGACCGCGGGCTGGCCGAGGTGCTGCTCTACGTCGACGACGACAACCCCGGCGCGGTCCGGCTCTACCAGCGGCTCGGCTTCACCGAATGGGACGCCGACGTGCAGTTCCGGCGTCCCGCCGGCACCGGCTGACGCGTTCACCCGCCGGTCGCCCGGACGTCATCCGGCGTTGGCGGCACGCTGCGAACCTGTTCGCGCTCAGTTCACCCAGGCTGGTCCGCTCGGCAACCTCACGTCCCTACCGTCGTCCCCGGCGCCGGTGCTCCGCCGGTCGCCGCACCCGCTCTGCCGGCCACCGGCGGACGACCAAAGAACCCGCTCTGCCGGCCACCGGCGGAGGATGAACACCTCTCGGAGGGACGTACGTGAAGCTCCAGCGGCACGGCCTCGTTGTCGGCCTCGTCGCGGGCGCACTCGCGCTCAGCGCCTGTGGGTCCGACAACACCGACAGCTCGACCGCCGGCAGCGGCAGCGGCACCGGCACCGGCAGCGCGTCGGGCGCCTCCCTGGACTGCGCCGACGGGACGCTGTCCTGGGACGGCTCCAGCGCCCAGAAGACCGCCGTCACGCAGTGGGTCCAGCAGTACCAGAACCAGTGCTCCGCGGCCTCGATCAACTACCAGGGCCAGGGTTCCGGTGCCGGCCGCACCGCCTTCTACAGCGGCCAGATCCCGATGGCCGGCTCGGACGCCGCCATCGCCGACGAGGACCGCCCCAAGGCCGACGCCCGCTGCAAGGGCGGCAAGGCCGTGAACATCCCGATGGTGCTGACCCCGGTCGAGTTCATCTACAACGTCCAGGGCGTCAAGGACCTGACCGTCACGCCGGACATCCTGGCCAAGGTCTTCTCCGGCAAGATCACCAGCTGGAACGACCCGGAGATCGCGAAGGCCAACCCGGGCGCGACGCTGCCGAGCACCTCGATCACCACGGTGCACCGGTCCAAGGACTCCGGCACCACGCAAAACTTCCAGAAGTTCCTGACCGCGCAGTCGGCCGACCTGTGGACGTACGGCACCGGCCAGGCCTGGACCGCCCCCGGCGGCCAGGGCGCGGCCGACTCCTCCGGCCTGGTCCAGTCGGTCAAGAGCACCGACGGCGCCATCGGCTACGTCGACGGCCCGGACGCCACGAAGAACAGCCTGACCCCGGCCAAGCTGGACGTCGGCGCGGGCGCGGTGGCGCCGAGCGCGGACACGGTCGGCAAGGCGATCTCCGCGGCCAAGGTCGGCGGCGACAACCAGGACATCACCCTGGCGATCAACTACGGGCTCACGGACGCCGGCACCTACCCGGCCATCCTGGCCACGTACAAGATCACCTGCAGCCAGGGGCTGCCGGCCGAGCAGGCCAAGTTCGTCAAGTCGTTCCTGACCTACACGGCCAGCGACGCCGGCCAGGCCGAGCTGACCAAGCTGGGCTACTCGCAGCTGCCGAGCGCGCTGGCCACCAAGGTCCGCTCGGCCGTCGACGCGCTCAGCGCGGCCTGACCGTCCCGATCGACCAGCCGGTGCGCCCCGCTGCCTCCCGGGGCGGCGGGGCGCGCCGGTGCGATTGCCCTCGGAGCCCCGGAGACCCATGAGCCAGCAACCCACCCTCGGCGCCGCGACCGGGCCGTCCGTCGACGGACCGCCGGTCGCCGGCTCGGAGATCAGCGGCGCCGCCGTCCGGCCCGGCGACCGGGTCTTCCGGGGGCTGACCGTCGCGGCCGGCGCGACCGTGCTGGTGATCATGGCCGCGATCGCGGTCTTCCTGGTCTACCGGTCGGTGCCGGCGCTGCGGGACAACACGGTCAACTTCTTCACGTTCTCGCAGTGGCTGCCGGACCAGAGCCCGGTCCAGTTCGGCATCGCCGCGCTGCTGTTCCACACCCTGGTCACCGGCGTCCTCGCCATGATCCTCGCGGTGCCGGTGGCGCTGGGCGTGGCCCTGTTCATCACCTTCTACGCGCCCCGGCGGGCCGCCGCCGGCCTCGGCTACCTGATCGACCTGCTCGCCGCCGTCCCCTCGATCGTGTACGGCCTGTGGGGCTTCGCGTTCCTGGCCCCGCACCTCAGCGGGCTGACGCTGTTCCTGGACAAGTGGCTGGGCTGGATCCCGCTGTTCGACTACCAGCTGCAGAACCGGCCCAACAACCTCACCGACTTCACCGCCGGCATCATCCTGGCCGTCATGATCCTGCCGATCATCTCCTCGATCTCCCGCGAGGTCTTCCGGCAGGTGCCGCGGGAGCAGGTGGAGGCGGCGCTGGCGCTGGGCGCCACCCGCTGGGAGATGATCCGCACCGCGGTGCTGCCGTTCGGCAAGGCCGGCGCGGTGTCGGCCTCGATCCTCGGCCTGGGCCGGGCGCTCGGCGAGACCCTCGCGGTCACCATCGTCCTGTCCAACGTGTACGGGATCAGCTGGCACCTCACCCAGACCGGCGGCGTCACCTTCGCCTCCAACATCGCCCTGAAGTACGGCGAGGCCGGCGACACCGGCACCGGCGCGCTCATCGCCTCCGGCCTGTGCCTGTTCGTGATCACGCTCGCGGTGAACTTCTCGGCCCAGCTCCTCATCGGCCGGCAGCAGCGGAAGGTGGCCTGACGTGGCCGTCTCGACCGGGTCCCGGACCGGCACGCCGCCCGCCCGGCCGTCGCTGCGCGGCCACCGGCTGCCGCGGTTCGCGCCCGCCGGCTTCGCCGTCGCGGCCGTGCTGGTCACGCTGCTGCTCTGGGCCACCACCGGCTTCGCCGGCCGGGCCGGCTTCGTGGTCGCCGCCGCACTGCTCTACGCGGTGCTGCAGACCGCGGTCAGCTTCGGCGTCGAGGGCCGCCGGCAGGCCATGGACCGGCTGTTCACCACGCTCGTCACGGTCGCGTTCCTGGTGGCCGCAGCGCCGCTGGTGCTGATCATCTGGTACACGGTCAAGGAGGGCGCGGGCGCGCTGTCCGGCACGTTCCTGACCCACTCGATGTTCCGGATCAACCCGGACAACCCCGGCGGCGGCATCTACCACGCCATCGTCGGCACGCTGATCCAGTCGGCCCTGGCCACCGTCATCGCCGCGCCCCTGGGCGTGCTCGCCGCCGTCTACCTGGTCGAGTACGGCGGGCGGCGCCGGTTCGCCCGGGCTGTCAGCTTCTTCTTCGACGTGATGACCGGCGTGCCGTCGATCGTCGCGGGCCTGTTCGTCTACGCGTTCTGGATCCTGGCCCTGGGCTTCCAGAAGTCCGGCTTCGCCGGCTCGCTGGCGCTGCTCATCCTGATGCTGCCGGTGATCATCCGGTCCAGCGAGGAGATGCTCAAGCTCGTCCCCAACGAGCTGCGCGAGGCCGCGTACGCGCTGGGGGTGCCGAAGTGGCGGACGATCCTGCGGGTCGTGCTGCCCACCGCCCTCGGCGGCATCGTCACGGGCATCATGCTGGGCGTGGCCCGCATCATGGGCGAGACCGCGCCGCTGCTGCTGCTGGTCGGCATCAACCAGCGGATCGAGTTCAACCCGTTCGCCGGCACCGTCGCGCAGGTGCCGCAGGAGTCGCTGCCCACGTTCATCTTCGAGCAGTTCCAGCTGGCGGCCGGCAACACCGACTCGGAGCCGTTCAAGCGGGCCTGGGGTGCCGCCCTCGTCCTCATCATCATCATCGGCCTGCTCAGCGCGCTGGCCCGACTCATCGCCCGGTTCGCCCGGGTGCGCGGATAGGAGAACCCCGGTGGCGAAGAGCATCGACGTGTCCGGCGTCGACATCTTCTACGGCAGCTTCAAGGCCGTGGAGGACGTGTCGATGACGATCGAGCCGCGCAGCGTCACGGCCTTCATCGGACCGTCCGGCTGCGGCAAGTCGACCGTGCTGCGCACCCTCAACCGGATGCACGAGGTCATCCCGGGGGCCCGGGTCGAGGGCAAGGTGCTGCTCGACGGCGAGGACATCTACGGCTCGCAGGTCGACCCGGTCAACGTGCGGCGCACGATCGGGATGGTCTTCCAGAAGCCCAACCCGTTCCCGACGATGTCGATCTACGACAACGTGGTGGCCGGGCTGAAGCTGGCCGGCCGGGTCAGCCGGTCCCGCACGGACGAGGTCGTGGAGCGGTCGCTGAAGGGCGCGAACCTGTGGGAGGAGGTCAAGGACCGGCTGACCAAGCCCGGCGCCAGCCTGTCCGGCGGGCAGCAGCAGCGGCTGTGCATCGCCCGGGCCATCGCGGTCGAGCCGGAGGTGCTGCTCATGGACGAGCCCTGCTCGGCCCTGGACCCGATCTCCACGCTCGCCATCGAGGACCTGATCAGCGATCTCAAGGACCGCTACACGATCGTCATCGTCACCCACAACATGCAGCAGGCGGCCCGGGTGTCGGACCGGACCGGGTTCTTCAACCTCAACGGGGTCGGCCAGCCCGGGCGGCTGATCGAGATGGACGAGACCCAGAAGATCTTCTCCAACCCCTCCAACAAGCGGACCGAGGACTACATCACCGGTCGCTTCGGATAGCCCCACGTCGCCGGACGGGCCCAGCCTGCGGGCCCGGCCTCGCGGACCCAGCCTCGCGGACCCAGCCTGTGCCAGCTCAGCCGCAGGTGGTGTCGGCGGCGGTGATGGTGGGGGCGGTGGTGCTGGCCTTCGGCTTGGCCGCGGCCTTGGCGGTGACCGGGTCGCCCGGCTTGACCAGCTTGACGCCCTTGTAGTTGCCGCCGACGACCAGGTCGAGGTCGGCGCTCGCGTCCGGCTGCAGGACCGCCCCCGGCACCGCGGCGGCCAGCGTGAGGGCCGCGTCCTTCTCCTCCGGCCCGTACCGGACCGTCGTCGTCGCGGTCGCCGGCGCGTTGGACGGCTCGACCGTGGTGAACCCGACCCCGGACAGGTCGGTGGAGACCGTGCGGCCCAGGTTGGCCGCGCCGACCCCGTTGAGCACCCGGACGCTGACCTCGGCCGGCGCGACCGTGAGCACGTTCGGCTTGGCCGGGCCGGCCGGCTTCGGCGCCGCGGCGGTGTCGTTGATCAGCGAGTCGTACAGGGTGCGGCCGGCGACGTCGTCGAGCAGCACCCGGCTGCCGCCCTGGCCCGGCGGCGGCTGCGGGAAGCCCGGCGGCGTGTACGCCGGGTTGGCGATCGGCGCGGTCAGGAAGGTGACCTTCTTCGGGTCCAGCCCGTGCAGCTGGTCGGCCAGCTGCTTGAGGTCGCCGAAGGAGGTGTCCCGGTCCAGCGTCAGCGACTTCGTCGCCGCCCCCAGGAACTTCGTCAGCGCCACCGGGTTGACCAGCAGCTTGGTCCCGGTCGCGGCCCGGACCATCGCGCCCAGGAAGCTCTGCTGGCGCTGGATCCGGCCCAGGTCGGACCCGTCGCCGATCCCGTACCGGGCGCGGACGAAGGCCAGGGCCTGCTCGCCCTTGAGGGTGGTCGTGCCGGCCGGCAGCCGCAGCCCGCTCTCGTCGTCGCGCAGCGGGGTCGGGGTGCAGATCGGCACCCCGTTCAGCGCGTCGACCATCGTCTTGAAGCCGGTGAAGTCGACCTGCACGTAGTGGTTGATCTTCACGCCGGTGAGCTTCTGCACGGCCAGCACCGTGCAGGACGGCCCGCCGATCGTGAACGCCTCGTTGAACTGGCCGTCCTGGGCCGGCGACGTGCCGCCGCCGGTCTTCGGGCAGGCCGGCAGGCTCACCCAGGAGTCGCGCGGGAAGCTGATCAGCACGGCCTTGTCCCGCTTCGGGGACAGGTGGGCCAGGATCGTGGTGTCGGAGCGGGCGCCGGTGACGGTGCCGTACTTGTCGTTCTCGCCGGCCCGGCTGTCGGAACCGATGAGCAGGTAGTTCTCCGCGTCCAGCTGCTTGCCCGCGTTCCGGATGGAGCCGTCGGTCGGGGCCAGCGCGTCGACCCGGGTGATGTTCCCGGACAGCTTCTTGTACTGGTAGGCCGCGAAGCCGCCCCCGGCCACCAGCAGGATGCCGAGGAACGCGCCGACCCAGCCCAGGGTGCGGACCCAGCGCGGGCGGCGGTTGCGGACCGGGCCGAGAAGCCGGCGGTGGGCGCCGCCGGGGGGCTCGTCGTCGTCGCCGTACGCGTCCGCGTACGGGTCGTCGGGATCGCGGAAGCGGTCCTCGCGCCAGGGTTCCGCGTACGCCCGGTCGATCGCCGGCCGGGCGGTCGGCGGCGCCACGGACAGGGCGTCGTGCACGCTCGGCCCGGCGTACCGGTCCGGCGTCTCCTCGTACGGGTCCGCGTATCGGCTGCGGTACGGGTCCGGCGCGTCCTCCCGGGGGTCGGCCGGCGCGTACCCGCCCTGGAAGGACTCGTACGGGTCCGGCGCGGCCTCGATCGGGTCGGGCGCGTAGCGGCTCGGGGCGGCGTCGCGCGGGTCCGGCGCGTAGCGGCTCGGGGCGGCGTCGCGCGGGTCGGGCGCGTAGTGGCTCGGGGCGGCGTCGAGGGGGTCGGGCGCGTAGCGGCTCGGTCC
>DATINN010000363.1:0-8473 GCA_035474175.1 Mycobacteriales bacterium
TCGTCGGCGGGGTGCCGGCGACGTGGGTGGCGGCGCCGGGGTCGACCGAGGAGACCGCGGCGGTCCTGCGCACGGCCGCGGCCGAGGGCCTCGCGGTCGCCGCCCGCGGTGCCGGCACCAAGCTGGACTGGGGCACTCCCCCGCGCCGGCTCGACCTGATCGTGGACCTGGGCCGGCTGGACCGGGTCGTCGAGCACGCCGCCGGGGACCTGGTCGTGATCGTCCAGCCGGGCGTGCCGCTGCGGGCGCTGGCCGAGCACCTGGCCGGCGCGGACCAGCGGCTGGCCGTGGACGAGGTGGTGCCGGGCAGCACGGTCGGCGGCATGCTCGCGACCGGGCTGTGCGGGCCGCGCCGGCTGACCGCGGGCGCGGTGCGCGACCTCGTCCTCGGCGTCACCCTGGTCCGCGCCGACGGCGTGGTGGCCAAGGCCGGCGGCAAGGTGGTCAAGAACGTCGCCGGCTACGACCTGGCCAAGCTCGTCTGCGGCGCGTACGGGACGCTCGGGCTGGTCACCGAGGCCAACTTCCGGCTGCACCCGATCGCGCCCGTCACCGCGTACGTGACGGCGACCGTGCCGGACGCGGCCGCCGCGTACGAGGCGGTGCAGCGGGTGCTGCACGGGCAGTTCGTGCCGAGCGCGGTGGAGGTGGACCGGCCGGAGCCCGGCGGCCCGGTCGAGGTCGCCGTGCTGCTGGAGGGCACCGAGACCGGCGTGGCCGCCCGCACCGCCCAGGCGGCGCAGGCGCTGGGCGCCGGCGCGGCCCGGACCGAGGCGCCGTCCTGGTGGGGCGCGCTGCCCGCGGGCGAGGTGCTGGTGAAGGTGACGACCGAGCTGACCGGCCTGGCCCGGCTGCTGGACGCGGTGGAGAAGGCCGGTCCGGCCGCGGTCCGCGGCTCGGCCGGGGTCGGCGCGCTGCACCTGGGCATGCCCGCGGCCGGCGCCGCCGACGCCGTCACCGCGCTGCGGGCGGCCGCCCCGGCCTGGGCCGGCAGCGTCGTCGTGCTCGCCGCGCCGGCGTCCGTACGGTCCGAAGTGGACAGTTGGGGACCGGTGCCGGGCCTGGGGCTGATGCGCCGGGTGAAGGACCAGTTCGACCCGGACGCGCTGCTCGCACCGGGCCGCTTCGTGGGAGGGATCTGACATGTCGGTCGACGCCACCCACGGCACCGGGGACGACACCGGGGCGAAGGGCGAGCCGGTCCCGCTGGGCCTGCCCGCCTTCGACGCGCACCGCCCGCCCGACCCGGAGCTGGTCTCGGACTGCGTGCACTGCGGCTTCTGCCTGCCGACCTGCCCGACGTACGCGCTGTGGGGCGAGGAGATGGACTCGCCCCGGGGCCGGATCCAGCTGATGAGCCAGGGTCTGAACGGGGAGCCGCTGTCGGACTCGATGGTCCAGCACTTCGACGCCTGCCTCGGCTGCATGGCCTGCGTGCCGGCCTGCCCGTCCGGGGTCCAGTACGACAAGCTGATCGAGGCGACCCGGGCCCAGGTCGAGCGCAACCACACGCGGTCGGTGAAGGACCGGGCCCTGCGGGAGGCCATCTTCGCGCTCTTCCCGTACCCGCGGCGGCTGGCGCTGCTGCGCGGCCCGCTGGCGGCGTACCAGCGGACCGGGCTGCAGAAGCTGCTGCGCCGCAGCGGGTTGCTGCAGCGGCTGGCCCCGACGCTGGCGATGATGGAGGACATCGCCCCGCCGGTCGGCCGGGCGACCACGTTGCCGGAGCGGGTGGCGGCCCGCGGCACCCGGCGGATGACGGTCGGCATGCTCACCGGCTGCGTGCAGGGCGCGTTCTTCCCCGGGGTCAACGCGGCCACCGCCCGGGTGCTGGCCCTGGAGGGCTGCGACGTCGTCATCCCGCGCAAGCAGGGCTGCTGCGGCGCCCTGTCCGTCCACAATGGACGGGAGCCGGAGGCGCAGGCGTTCGCCCGCAAGCTGATCGACGCGTTCAGCACGGCCGGGGTGGAGCGGGTCGTGGTCAACGCGGCCGGCTGCGGCTCCTCCATGAAGGAGTACGCGGAGCTGCTGGCCGACGACCCGGTCTACGCCGCGCGGGCGGCCGAGTTCGCGGGCAAGGTCCGCGACGTCTCGGAGATCCTGGCCGAGCTCGGGCCGGTGGCGCCGCGGCACCCGCTGCCGGTGACCATCGCCTACCACGACGCCTGCCACCTCTCCAACGCCCAGGGGATCCGCACCCAGCCCCGGGCGCTGCTGACCGGCGTCCCGGACCTGCAGCTGAAGGAGATCGCCGAGGCCGAGCTGTGCTGCGGCTCCGCCGGCGTCTACAACCTGCTCAACCCCGTCCCGGCGGCCCAGCTCGGCGACCGCAAGGCCGGCAACGTGCTGGCCACCGGGGCGGAGCTGCTCGTCACCGCCAACCCCGGCTGCCTGATGCAGGTGGCCGCGGCGCTGCGGCGCAACGGCGGCAGCATCGCCCTGGCCCACACCGTGGAGGTGCTCGACGCCTCCCTGCGCGGGCTGCCCGTGACGACCCTGACCAACGCTCGCAGTGATCGAACCGGGGTGACCCGGAGCACGTAATTTCCGTAAAACGGGGGGCACCGTCGCTGGAAGGTGGACGCCGATGTACCGCCAGGTCCTGGATCCGGTAGCCGACTCGCTCGGCTGGAGCTCGTTGTTCGCGGCGTTACCGCTGTTGGCACTCTTCGTGCTGCTCGGTGCGCTGCGGATGCGGGCCTGGCTGGCCGCTCTGCTATCGCTGCTCGTCGCGATTCTCGTCGCGGTGATCGTGTACCCGATGCCGGTCGGCCAGTCGCTGCTCGCGGCCAGCGAGGGCGCGGTCTTCGGGTTCTTCCCCATCCTCTGGATCGTGATCAACGCGATCTGGATCTACAACATGACCGTCCAGACCGGCCACTTCGACGTGCTGCGCCGGTCGTTCTCCTCGGTCAGCGACGACCAGCGGGTGCAGGCGGTCATCATCGCGTTCTGCTTCGGCGCGCTGCTGGAGGCGCTGGCCGGTTTCGGGACGCCCGTCGCGATCACCTCGGTCATGCTCATCGCGCTCGGCTTCCGGCCGCTGAAGGCCGCGACCCTGGCGCTGGTGGCCAACACCGCGCCGGTCGCGTTCGGCGCGCTGGCCACCCCGATCGTCACGCTGTCCACGGTCACCAACCTCAGCCAGGACAAGCTCGGCGGCATGGTCGGCCGCCAGACCCCGCTGCTGGCGCTGTTCGTGCCGCTGATCCTGGTCTTCATCGTCGACCACAAGCGCGGCATCCGGGACGTCTGGCAGGCGGCGCTGACCTGCGGCATCGTCTTCGCCCTGGTCCAGTTCGTGGCGGCCAACTACATCTCCGTCCCGCTGACCGACATCCTGGCCGCCCTGATCTCCGCCGGTGCGGTCGTCCTGCTGCTGCGCGTCTGGCAGCCGGCCGGCACGTACGTGGAGGAGGAGACCGACGAGCCGGTCTCGGTCGGCGGGCGGGTCGGCGGGCGCGTCGGCACCGCCGAGGGAGCCGGCCTGGGCGACGCCGACAGCACCGCCGGGACCACCGGGACCACCGGCGACGACATCCCGCGCTCCGGCCGCCGCCGGCGCGTCGACGAGCCCGTCCTGGCCACGTCCGGCCGGGCCGCCATCCCGGACGTCCCCGACACCCGGGCCGAGGTCGCCCGGGCGTACGCGCCGTACCTGATCATCATCGCGGTCTTCGTCATCGCCCAGCTGCCCGGGATCAAGCCGGCGATCGCCAAGACCACCCACATCTTCGCCTGGCCGGGGCTGCACCTGTTCGCCCCGTCCGGCAAGGCGTCGACCATCCCCAACTTCACCTTCAACTGGCTGTCCGCGGGCGGCACGCTGCTGCTCATCGCCGGCCTGCTCACCATCCCGGTGCTGAAGATCTCGTTCGGCCGGGCTCTGACGGCCTACGTCAACACGTACCGGCAGCTGTGGACGGCGATCATCACGGTGATGGCGGTGCTGGCGCTGGCGTACGTGATGAACGCGTCCGGGCAGACCGCGACCCTGGGCAACTGGATGGCCGGCGCCGGTGGGGCCTTCGCCCTGCTCTCGCCGATCATCGGCTGGCTCGGCGTCGCCGTGACCGGTTCCGACACCTCGTCGAACTCGCTGTTCGGCGCCCTGCAGGTCACCGCGGCGGGCAAGGCCGGGCTCGACCCGGTGCTGATGGCCGCCTCCAACAGCTCCGGCGGCGTGCTCGGCAAGATGATCTCGCCGCAGAACCTGGCCATCGCCGCGGCCGCGGTGGGCATGGCCGGCCGGGAGGGCGACCTCTTCCGCCGGGTGCTCGGCTGGAGCCTGCTGCTGCTCGCGATCATGGTGCTGATCGTCTGGCTGCAGTCGACGGCCGTGCTCGGCTGGATGGTGATCTAGGACGCGCCGAGGGGGGCCGGACCGTGGGACCGGCCCCCCTCGGCGTCAGCGCTCCCGCCCGGGAGGCGGGTCTCAGCGCTCCCGGAAGCCGCCCAGGAAGCGGCGGAAGACGCCGCCCTGCCGGGGCAGCGGGGCCGCGACCGGTGGCGGGGCCGACCGCCGCCGCGCGATCGGCTGGTCGTAGTCGGTGTGCAGGATCGCCTCGATGCTCTGGGCCTCGTCGAAGTCCTCGGAGCCGTCGATCGACGGCACGAACCCGACCAGCACCCCGTTCCGCATGACCTGGGCCTCCAGGCCGGCCGTGCCGTCGGAGTCCCACACCGCCTGCCGGCCGTCGGGCAGCGCGATCCGCACCCCGAACTGGTAGATCCCGGCCCGTTCCATGTGCGCGTCGACGCCACGGTCCCGGAGCCGGTCGGTGATGCGGCGTGCCTCGTTCTCCTCCATCGCCGCTGACAACGACGGCGCGGTCGTGCTGGTTCCTTACAGATTCAAATAAGGGTTGCCGGCGCGCTCGCGGCCGATCGTGGTGTCCGGGCCGTGGCCGGGGTGGACCACGGTGGCGTCGTCCAGCGGCAGCACCACCCGGGCCAGCGACTCGAGCATGGCCGGGTACGACCCGCCGGGCAGGTCGGTACGCCCGATCGACCCGGCGAAGAGCAGGTCGCCGGAGAACAGCAGCGGCGCGTCCGGGCCGTCCAGGGTGAACACGACCGAGCCGAGCGTGTGCCCGGGTGCGTGCCGGACGCCCAGCTGCAGCCCGGCCAGCTCCAGCGTCTGCCCGTCGGACAGCTCCCGCAGGTCGGCCGGCTCGGCCGTCGGCAGGCTCTGCAGCCCCATCAGCGGCGTCCCCGGCGGCACCCCGATCCAGGTCAGCGGGTCGGTCAGCTGGGCCCGGTCGTCGGGGTGGATCCAGGCCGGCACGTCCCGGGCCCCGCACACCGGCACCACCGAGAACGTGTGGTCCAGGTGCCCGTGGGTGAGCAGCACCGCCGCCGGCAGCAGGCGGTGCCGGGCCAGCAGCTCGTCCAGCGGGTCGACGGCCGAGATGCCGGGGTCGATGACGACGCACCGCTCCCCCGGCCCGTCGGCGACCACGAAGCAGTTGGTGCCGGGCGGACCGGCGGGGAAGCTCTCGACCAGCACGGGCCGACCCTAGCGACCGCCGGTGAGCACCTGCGCCTCGGCGACCGCGAGCGCCCACGCCGTGTTGGCGTTGAGCGCGACCGGCGCGCCCGGGATGGTGATCGGGGCGCCACCCTGCTCGTAGTGCACGACCCAGTTGCGGGCGACGGTGCCGTCGTACCGGGCCGAGGCGCGGGTGTAGGTGTGCGTGCAGTCCGACGTCGCGCCGGCCGAGTAGGCCTGGCCGGGGCCGGCGCAGGTGACGGAGCCGCCGTCACCGGTGGTCCAGACGGTCGAGTCGGGCACGGCCACCGCGACGAGGCCCTCGGCCGACGTCCCGTGCAGCTCCCCGAAGGACGCCCCGTCGAGCCAGAACCACGTCTCCAGCTTGACGATCCCGCGCGTGTCCGGGCTGTGCCGCACGGTCGCGGCCGGTGGCGCCAGGTTTCCGAACGCCTCCTGGGCCTGCACGATCAGCGGCCGGGGCTGGTTGCCCCCGGTGAGCACGAGCACCTTGGTGCCGTCCGTGCAGTAGCGCGCCTGCCACTTCTGGCCCTCCGGCGCCGGGGTGGCCGGCGGCGCCAGCGGCACGATGTTGTCCGTGTACTGGCACGGGATACCGCCCATGCAGAACGGCGCCCCCTCGTACGGGAGGTTGGCCGTGTCCTGGCCGCAGTCCTCCTCGCCGCCGCCGGAGCCGGGATCGCCGGGGACGACCGTCGTGCAGACCAGGTGGTAGGTGATCGACCCGTCCGGGTTCTTCACCGCCTCCTGGTGGCAGCGCGGGCCGGCCGCCGCGGCCGGGTTGGCCGGCAGCAGCAGCGCCCCCAGCACGACGGCGGCGAGGAGCAGCAGAACCCGGCGCATCAACAGCCTCCCAGTGCCTTCTGGTCGACGACGAGCCAGCCGGGGCCGGATCGCCGCAGCGTGTAGCGGGCTCGGTAGCGGCCGGTGCCGCTCTCGTCGGTCACCTCGATCGGCTTGCCGGTGCTGAGGTTCACCGGGTTCCAGTCGGAGATGTCGTAGCAGTCTTCGAGGGTCGCGGTGGATCCGCTGACCGTGGGCGGCTTCGGCGCGTGGGCGACCTCGCCGCGCAGGCTGAGCTTCTGGATCTTGTTGCGGGACACCGTGGCCCGGACCCGGCTCAGCTCCGGGTCGGCCGCGACCGCGGCCAGGCCGGGCAAGGCCGGGTCGGCCGCCTTGTTGGCCGCGATCACCGCGTCCCAGAACCCCAGGTACGACGTCAGCACGGAGCTGCCGGGCGTCGCGGCCGCGGACGGCGTGGCGGCGGCGGAGGTGGTCGCGGGGCCCGGCGGCAGCGCGGCGTCCTCTTCGGCACCATCGCCTCCGCCTCCGCAGGCGGCCAGGACCGCGGCGGCCGCGGCCACCGTGATCACCACCCGCATCCGGCGGAACACCTTCCGTTTCCTCCCGCTTTATTGTCCGTGTCCGGGAGATCCTAGCTTGCCCCGAGCCTGGTCGGCCCCGACACCCGGCAGGCAGGGCTGTCCTGTGCCGGACAGGTACGCGTCCTACACTGCGCCACATCCCGGACCCCCCGCCTCGGCAGGAGCACTCGTGCCCACGACCAAGCAGCGCCGCGAGAACGCCCGCCGGCGCCTGGAGCGTCAGATCCAGCGCCGGCAGGAGGCCCAGGCCGCCCGCAAACGGCGCAACCTCGTCACCGCCGCCGCGTTCGGCGTGATCCTCGTCGTCGGCGCCGTGTTCCTGCTCGTCACCCAGCTCGGCGGGGATGACAACACGCCGGCCGCGGCGGCGCCGACGCCCTCGGCGTCGACGGCTCCGGTCAAGGGCGAGTGCACGTACAGCAAGGACTCCGCGGCCGCGACCAAGGACGTCGGCCAGCCGCCCAACGGCAAGGTGGCCACCACCGGGACGGTCACCGCCACCGTGAGCACCACGCAGGGCGACATGACCTTCGTGCTGGACCGGTCGAAGGCGCCGTGCACGGTCAACAGCTTCACCTACCTGGCCGGGAAGAAGTACTACGACAACACCCCGTGCCACCGGATCACCACCGCGCCGACGTTCGGCGTGCTGCAGTGCGGCGACCCGGGCGGCACCGGCAGCGGCGGCCCCGGCTACCAGTACGCGGACGAGCTCGACGCCAACGGGAAGTACACCAAGGGCGTGCTGGCCATGGCCAACGCCGGCGCGAACACCAACGGCAGCCAGTTCTTCGTGGTCTACAAGGACACCGACCTCAAGCCCAACTACACGATCTTCGGCACCGTGACCAAGGGCCTGGACGTGGTGGAGAAGGTGGCCAAGGGCGGCGCGCCGAACAACGACGGCAAGCCCAACACCCCGATCCAGATCAAGACCGTCACGCTCGGCTCGTGACCACAAGTAGTCGCTGACTACGGTACGGAGTTAGGGTCGGTCATGCGCCGTCGCCTTCTTCCCGTTGTCTCCGTCCCCGCCGTCGCGGTGCTGACCGGGTGTGCCGGATCCGCCGGCACCCCGGCCGCTCCCGGCGCTGCGGCCGCTTCTGGCCCGGCGGCTGCTTCGGGCACGGGGGCGCTCCCGACCGGGCGGGCGACGGCCGTGGTCGGGCCGGGCGCGCTGGCGCCGGTGACCGTGACCGTGCCGGCCGGCCTGCGGCAGGCGCCGTTCGACGTGCCGCGGCGGCTGTCCGTCCCGGCCGGCTGGTCCGCCGCGGTGTACGCCCGGATTCCCGGGGCGCGCTTCCTGGCGTACGCGGGCGGCGGGTCGGAGGATCTGCTCGTCTCGCAGCCGTCGACCGGCTCGGTGCAGCTGGTCCGCCGGCAGGCCGACGGGTCGGCCCGGGTCACGCCCTGGCTGACCGGGCTGAACGGCCCGCACGACATCGTCCCGGCCGGGTCCTGGGTCTACGTCGCGGAGCGGACCCGGGTGGTCCGCTACCCGTGGACCCGCGGCGCGCCGACGCCCGGGCCGGGCCGGGTCGTCGTCGCCGGGCTGCCGACCGGCGGACACGAGCTG
>DATINN010000364.1:0-12330 GCA_035474175.1 Mycobacteriales bacterium
CGCGCACTACACGATGCGGCTGTTCGAGGCCGCGGGCCTGCCGCCCGGCGTGATCAACCTGGTCACCGGGGACGGGCTGGCCGTGTCCGAGGTGGCGCTGGCCGACCGGGACCTGGCCGGCATCCACTTCACCGGCTCGACGGCCACCTTCCGGCATCTGTGGCGCGAGGTGGGTGCGAACATCGAGCGATACCGCACCTACCCGCGGCTGGTCGGCGAGACCGGCGGCAAGGACTTCGTGATCGCCCACCCCAGCGCCGATCCCGCCGCGCTGGTCACCGGGCTGGTCCGGGGCGCGTTCGAGTACCAGGGGCAGAAGTGCTCGGCCGCCTCCCGGGCCTACCTGCCGCGCTCGCTGTGGGAGGGCGGCCTGCGCGACCGGCTGGTGCAGACCACCGAGACGGTCGAGTACGGCGACGTCACCGACCTGTCCGTGTTCGGCGGCGCGGTCATCGACCGGCGGGCGTACGACCGGCTGTCCGGCGTGCTGGGCCGGCTGAAGGACTCGGCCGAGATCCTCACCGGCGGCGGGTCCTCCGCCGAGACGGGCTTCTTCGTCGAGCCGACGGTGGTCGTGTCGGACGACCCCACGCACGAGATCTTCACCACCGAATACTTCGGGCCGATCCTGGGCGTGCTCGTCTACGACGACGCCGACTGGTCGGGGATGCTGGCCCAGGCCGCCGACGTCGCGCCGTACGCGCTGACCGGCTCGGTGTTCTCCACCGACCGGTACGCGCTGGCCGAGGCGGACGCGGCCCTGCGCTTCTCGGCCGGCAACTTCTACGTCAACGACAAGCCGACCGGGGCCGTGGTCGGGCAGCAGCCGTTCGGCGGGGCCCGGGCCAGCGGCACCAACGACAAGGCGGGCTCGATCCTCAACCTGCTGCGCTGGGTGTCGCCGCGCACGATCAAGGAGACCCTCGCCCCGCCGACCGACATCCGGTACCCGCACCAGGGCTGAGCCGCCCCGGGGATAGGGTCCCTGGGTGGATCGACACTTTGGTGAGCAGGGGGGAAAGCTCTCCTACGGCAGCTACCTGCACGTGCCGCAGCTGCTGGAGCAGCAGGTTCCGGTGGCCGACCCGCCCGCGCACGACGAGCTGCTGTTCATCACCATCCACCAGGTCTACGAGCTGTGGTTCAAGCTGCTGCTGCACGAGCTCGGCGACGCCCGGGACCTGATGCTGGCCGGCGACGACTACCTGCCCCGGCTGCGGCTGCGCCGGTCCCAGGTCGTGCAGAAGGTGCTGATCGAGCAGGTCGACGTGCTGGAGACGATGACCCCGCAGGACTTCCTGGCCTTCCGGGCGTCGCTCGCGCCGGCCAGCGGGTTCCAGTCGGTGCAGTTCCGGGAGATCGAGTTCCTGTCCGGGGCCAAGGACCCGGCGTACGTGGAGCGGCTGCACGACGCCTCGCCGGCCGAGCGGGACCGGATGCGGCGGCGGCTGGAGGAGCCGACGCTGTGGGACGGGTTCCTGGCGCTGCTGGCGAAGTCGGGGTTCGACGTGTCCACGCCGGACACCCGGCGGGAGGCGCTGGTCGCGATCTCCCGCGACCGGATGGCCTACGGCGCGCTCTGGGACGTGGCCGAGGCGCTGGTCGAGCACGACGCGATGTGGGCCCGCTGGCGGTCCCGGCACGTGCTCATGGTCGAGCGGCAGATCGGCACCAAGTCGGGCACGGGCGGCTCGACCGGCGCGCCCTACCTGCGCGGTCGGCTGGCGGTGCGGTTCTACCCGGAGCTGTGGGAGCTGCGCTCCGCGCTCTGAGACGTCCGGGGCGCATCCGGACATAAGCCGCGTACAAGATTTTCTTCGCCAACCCTTCCAATGTGGCCTCGACTGCGCTTATCCTTCGTGCGCCATCGGGTAGCGCTCCCTCCGGGGAGGGCGACGATCATGGAGGTCACACCTTATGTCCGGCCAGATCAAGGTCGACTTCAGCTCCCTCGCGGAGCTTCAGAGCCAGGTCAACTCGTCCGCGCAGAAGATCCTCACCGAGATCGAGGAGATCAAGCGGACCGTCACCGGCACCCAGGCCTACTGGACCGGTGCCGCGCAGGACCAGTTCGGCGCGCGCTACGCGCAGCTGGAGACCGCCCAGAAGAACGTGCAGGAGGCGATCAGCCAGTTCGGTGGGCTGGTGGGCCGGGCCAACTCGGCCTACGGCGACGCCGAGACCAAGATCAAGGGCATGTTCGCCGGCTAGGTCCCCGCTCTCCCCACCCTTTCGTCTCGGAGGAAACACATGCCTACCGGCTTCAACGTCACGGCGGAGACCCTGCAGGCCGACGCCACCCGCATCGCCACCGGTGCCGGCAACATCGAGGGCCACCTCGCCTTCCTGAAGAACGCCGTCGAGAGCGTCGTCAGCTCGGGCTGGGTCGGGGTGGCGGCCAACGAGGCCGCCAACCTGCACTCGAAGCTCGACAAGGCCGGGCGGGACGTGAAGGAGAGCACCTCCTTCTTCTCCCAGTCCACCGACGCCGCGGCCAAGAACTACGCCTCCCGCGAGGAAGAGGTCCGGGCCGCGTTCACCGGCGGCAACTAGGGCCTGTCTCCCTATTGCCTGGCGGCACCGGCGGCGCCCAGACGACGACCGGCGGCGTTGTCGTCGTCGCCGATACAACAGAGGTATCGGACTCCTCCTCCGCCTTGCCGGCCGCCGCCTGGACGTCGCCGGCATCCACCGCCAATAGGGAGACAGGCCCTAGTCCTTCTCGCCCCAGGGCCGGTCGCCCCGCATCGTCGCGGGGGACCGGCCCTGGCGTCTGTCCCGGGGTCCGACGGCCACTGACCGGTCGTGACCGCGCAACTACTTTCCCTCCTGCTGCATCTGTCCGGGCCGGTCCGGCCGTAGAGGCCGTGACAGACCGACCAAGCAACAGGAGGACGCATGAAGCGCATTGCCGCCGCTGCGGTGCTGGCCGTCGCAGCCGGGCTCGCAGTGCTCGGCTTCGGGAGCCAGGCCGGAGCCGCCGAGAACGCGTCGGTGACCGTCGTCCACGGCATCCCGGACACCCCGGTCAACGTGTTCGTCAACGGTGACCTCACGCTGCGGAACTTCAAGCCCGGCACCGTCGCGGGCCCGCTGTCGCTGCCCGCCGGCTCCTACAAGGTGACCGTGTTCGCGGCCGCCAACACCGCCGGCACCGGCACCCCGGTCATCAGCGCGACGGCGAACGTGCCGGCCGGGGCGAACGTCACCCTGGCGGCGCACCTGACCGCCGACGGCAAGCCCACGATCACGCCGTTCGTCAACGACGTGTCCAAGCTGGCCGCGGGCCAGACCCGGCTGATCGTCCGGCACACCGCGGCCGCCCCGGCCGTGGACATCCGGGCCGGCGGCACGCCGGTCATCAAGGGCCTCACGAACCCCGACCAGAAGGTGCTCAACCTCCCGGCCGGCAGCGTGAAGGCCGACGTCGTGCTCGCCGGGACCTCCACGGTCGCGATCGGGCCGGCGACCGTGGACCTCAAGGAGGGCACGGCCACGATCGTCTACGCCATCGGCTCGGCCTCCGACAAGTCGCTCGGCCTGGTCGTGCAGACCATCTCCGGCCTGCACTCCAACCCGGGCGGCGTGCCGGCCGGCTCCGGCGGCACCGCGTACGACGGCGGGCTGCCGGTGTGGGTGCCGATCGGCGCCGGGCTGGGCCTGGTCATCGCCCTGGCCGGGGTCACCCGGCTGGCGACCGCCCGCCGCTAGCCCGACGTGCACCGGCCGAGTACGGAGGTCAACCCGATGACACGGCGTCTCGCCTGGACCCTGGTCGCGGCGTTCGGCGTCCTGGTCGCCATCGGCGTACCGGTCGGCTGGTCCCTCACCAGGCCGGCGGCACGCCGGCCGTGCCCACCCCCACGGCTCCGGCCGTGCCGACCCAGGACGGACGGGTCGGCGCGGCCGGCACCACGGTCCGCCCGGCCCCGGTCGAGGTCGAGCTGCCCTCGATCGGGGTGCGGACCAAGGTCGACCCGGTCGGGGTCGACGAGCAGGGCGACCTGCAGATCCCGGAGGACGTGGCCGACATCGGCTGGTACCGCTTCGGGCCCCGGCCCGGCGACCCGGCCGGCTCGGCCGTGTTCAGCGGGCACGTCGACTCGGCCGAGCAGGGCCAGGGCGCGTTCTACCGGCTGCGCGAGCTGGACCCCGGCGACAAGGTCGTGGTCCGGACCGGCGACGGCAAGGCCCGCACCTACCGGGTGGTGTCGCGGGAGGAGTGGCCCAAGTCCGAGGTGCCGCTGGAGCGGATCTTCGCCCGCGGCGGGGCGGCCCGGATCACGCTCGTGACCTGCGGGGGCGGGTTCCGCGAGGACATCCGGTCCTACCAGGACAACATCGCCGTGACCGCGGTGCCGGACGGTACGCGGTGATGCCGCCGCTCGGCGGGCGCGGCGGTGCGCTGCGCATGGGCCGTCCGCGGGGCGGCGGTGCGCCGCACGGTGGTGTGCTGCGCGGCTTCGGGGCGCGCGGCGCGGTGAGCGGCTGAGCCGTGCGGATCCCGGGCCTGGTCGTGGCCGGCTGCCTGGTGCTGGCCGGGTGCGGCGGCGGAACCCCACCGCTGGCCGCCGCCCCGGCCTCCTCCGCAGCCGCCCCGGTCCCGCCCGCTTTGTCGGCCGGCAGCCGGTCCGGCAGTCCCGGCGGTCCGGCCGGTAGTCCCGGCGGTCCGGCCGGCAGTCCTGGCGGTCCGGCCGGCAGTCCCGGCGGCGCGTCCGCCAGTCCCGGCGGTCCGGCCGGGAGCCCCGGAGGCCCGGTCGGCAGCCCGGGCGCCGACCCGGGGCCGGTGGATCTCGTGGCGCGCGGCCGGGCCGCGGACGCGTACGCCCGGAGCCGGGGCGGCCGGACCGGGATCGTCGTCCGGGACCGGCTCACCGGGCAGGTGTGGCGCAACGGCGACGCCGGCACCGCGTTCCGGGCCGCGTCCACGGTCAAGCTGGCGCTGGCGGCCGACCTGCTGGCCCGGACCCGCACCGCCGGCCGCCCGCTCGACCCGGGCGGCCGGCGGCTGCTGGCCGCGATGCTGACCGCCTCCGACAACGCCGCCGCCGACCAGGTCTGGGCCCGCGGGGGCGGCGCCGCCACCGGGCGCCGGCTGGCCGCGTACGGGCTGCGGGACGCGACCGGGACCGGCGCCTGGGGCGGGATCCGGTGCACCCCGGCCGACCTGGACCGGCTCATGACCTACGTGCTGCAGGACGCGGACCCGGCCGACCGGGCCACCCTGGTCGGGCTGCTGCGGGCGGTGGTGCCGGCGCAGCGGTGGGGCGTGCTCGGCGTGGTCGCCGGCGCCCGGCCCGGCGCGAAGAACGGCTGGACGCCGGACGGGTCCGGCTGGGCGGTGGCCACGGTCGGCTTCCTCGGGCCGGGGGAGCGGTGGACGGTGGCGGTGATGTCGGCCGGCCCGCCGGGCGCGGACTTCGCCGCCGCCGTCGCCACCGTGACCGGCACGGTGACGACCCTCTTCCTCGGCGTCGGTTAGCCCTCGGCGTCGGCCGGCCCTCGGCGTCGGCCGGCCCCTACAGCCAGCCGTTGCGCCGGAACCCGCGATAGAGGACCAGGCAGGCCACCGCGATGAGCACGAGCGTGAACGGGTAGCCGTACTGCCAGTTGAGCTCGGGCATGTGCTGGAAGTTCATGCCGTAGATCCCGGCCACCGCGGTCGGGATGGCCAGGATCGCCACCCAGGCCGAGATCCGGCGCATGTCCTCGTTCTGCTCGACCGTCACCTGGGCCAGGTTGGCCTGGATGATGGTGGTCAGCAGCTCGTCGAACGCGCCGATCTGCTCGGTCACCCGGGCCAGGTGGTCCTCGACGTCGCGGAAGTACTCCCGGATCTCCGGGTGCACGAGCCGGATCGGGCGCTCCGACAGCGTCCGCAGCGGCGCCGCCAGCGGCCCGACGGCCCGGCGCAGCTCCAGCACCTCGCGCTTGAGCACGTAGATGCGCTCGGCGTCGCGGTTGGACCGGCCGGGACCGCCGAACACGGCCGACTCGACCGCGTCCACGTCGAGCTGCATGGTGTTCGTCACCCCGACGTAGTCGTCCACGATCCGGTCCATGATCGCGTGAAGCACCGCCGAGGGTCCCATCGCCAGCCGCTCCGGGTCCCGCTCCAGCGCCCGGCGCAGTCCCTGCAGCCCGCGCGGCTCCCCCCGCCGTACGGTGATCACGAAGTCGCGGCCGACGAAGACGGAGATCTCGCCGGTCTCGACCACCTCGACGTCCGCGGCCGGCGACTCCGGGTGCACGTACCGGACGGTCTTCAGCACGGCGAACAGGGTGTCCTCGTAGCGGTCGAGCTTCGGCCGCTGGTGCGCGGCGTAGAGCGCGTCCTCGACCGCCAGCGGGTGCAGGTCGAAACGAGCGGCCAGCTCGGACAGCTCCGCCTCGGACGGGTCCCGGACGCCCAGCCAGACGAACCCCTGGCCGGCCGCGCGGACCTCGTCGATCACGCTCGGCTCGCAGCGGCCGGGCTGGCGCAGGCCGTCGACGTACACGCCGCAGTCGACGAGGCTGCCGGACCGCTCCGGCCGGACGGCGACCGGGGCGGCGGTGGCGCGGGCGAGCCGGCGCGGCGGCCGCAGGTGCGGGGAGCGCAGGTGGGGAAGCATGGACACGGCAGGACTCCAAGGCGCGCAAAGGGGAAGGGTGGTGCGCGCCCCGCAGCAGGGCCGGTCGGGCGGGCGGCAGGATCAGCCGCGCGGCCCGGCGGTGACCGGGTGCGGGACGCGGCTGGTACTGCCTGGGCGGTCGTTGCGCACCGCGTCACCTCCTCGGGTCGGGGCCGGGCGGGCCGACAGCCGAATGTACTCGCCGCAATCAGTTCTGTCCCGGATACGGGACGTGAACGGTCAGCCGCGGGGCAGCGCCGCCCACCCGGTGAGCGCCTCGACCAGCCCGGCGGTGACCGGCAGCGCGGCCAGCTCGGCCGCGTCCACCCACCGGGCCTCGTCCGCGTCGTCCCCGGCCCGCAGCGCACCACCGGTGACCACGCAGGTCACGTCCACGATGTCGTACGTGACCCCGCCCGGGCCCGGCCGCCGCACCCGGCCGGCCACCGGTCCGGGGGTCACGACCAGGCCGGTCTCCTCGTACGTCTCCCGGACCGCGGCCGCCGCCGCGTCCTCGCCGGCCTCGCACCGCCCGCCCGGCAGCGACCAGAGCCCGCGACCGGGCTCCCGGCCGCGCCGGATCAGCAGCAGCCGCCCGGCGTCGTCGTGCACGATCGCCCCGGCGCACGGCACCATCACGCTCCGACGGTATCCGGCCCCGACGGTGACTCAGCGTCAAGCTGAGCTTGACGGATGGGACGGCAGCAGGGACCGTGATGTCGGCACGCGCCGACGTGGGAGGTTGGGTCTGGCCGAGGCTTCAGGCATGATCGCCCTCGGCGCTTCCCGACGGCCGGGTCCCCGCGGGCGCTGGTCCAGCATGCGTACGTACCGTAAGCTCCCTGCTACACACGGGGACGTACGCCGCAGGCACTGTCCGGAGGTTTGCTGACGTGAACGCCCTGAACAAGATCGGTGGGGCCCTCCTCGCCGCGATCCTGGTCATCGCCGTGATCTCCGGTCTGCAGACCGGCACCGGCAAGACGGCCGGCACCTCGGTGCTCAACGCGGCCAAGTCCGTGCTCGCCTGGATCGGCGATCAGATCTCCCGGCTCGGCGGCAACGTGGACACCGCCGGCAACCTGGGCAAGGCGCTGGTGATCGGGTTGATCATCTTCGTCGCGCTGATGCTGCTGGTCCCGGCCACCCGCAACGGCCGCGGCTTCGCCGTCTCCGCGCTCGTGTGCCTGGTCATCGCGCTGCTGCTGTTCCAGCCGTCGATCGGCACCTCGCTGCGCGACGCCGTGAGCATGTCGCCGGTCGGCACCATGCTGGTCCGGTAGTCCTCGTGACCGACGCGGGGAAATACCTGCTCCCGACGGAGCGGGTCGAGGTCAAGATCCGGCGGCACTGGGCCGTGCTCGCCGGGGACACCCTGCAGACGATCCTGCTGCTGGTCGTCGGCGTGCTGCTGGCCCGGGTGCTGTCCTCGGTCGGCTTCGCCGAGATGGTCGCGGTCTACTTCTGCCTCTCCGACGTCGCCCGCTGGATCTGGAAGCTGGTCGACTGGAACCACGAGGTGCTGATCGTCACCGACAAGCGGCTGCTGCTGCTGACCGGCATCTTCAGCCGCAACGTGGCCATCATGCCGCTGGTGAAGGTCACCGACCTCACCTTCTACCGGTCCTCGACCGGCCTGCTGCTCGGCTACGGCAAGTTCATCGTGGAGTCGGCCGGCCAGGACCAGGCGCTGTCCACGATCGACTTCGTGCCGCAGCCGGAGCAGCTCTACATCCAGATCTCCAACCTGCTCTTCGGCGGGGACAAGGGCACCCCGGGCGCGCTGGTCACCCAGGCCCAGCGCGAGGCCGAGCAGGAGGCCGAGCGGGCCGCCCGCGGCCGCTGGCGGCGCTTCACCCGCAGGCGCACCGACGACCCGGTCCAGGAGCGGACCGGCTCCGGCGGCGCGCCGACCCAGCTGGACGCGATCCTGGCCGACCGGGACACCCTGCTGGCCGACCGCGACGACCCCGACCGCTGGGCCGAGGACGAGGGCTGGGACCGGCCGCGGTCCCGGGACCGCGACGACCAGGGCTGGGACTCGGGGCGCGGGGACTCGGGGCGCGGGGACGACCCGCGCTGGGACGACCCGCGCTGGGACGACCCGCGGCGGCGCGCGTCCGGCCCGGCGGGCGAGCCGCGCATCCACGAGCCGCGCCGCGGCGACGGCGGCCGCAGCGAGATCATCCAGCCGGACGGCCCGCTGCCGCCTCCGCGCCGGCCCCGGGACGAGCCGCCACCGGGCCCCGACCCGGCCGACGACTGAGGATCGGCACCCCTGCGCGGACGAGGCGCTGACCTGGCCCGTACCGTCTCGGGCAGCATGTTCATCGACCTCCACACGCACTCCACCGCCTCGGACGGGACGGACTCGCCCGCCGAGCTGGTGGTCGCCGCGCGGGCCGCCGGGCTCGACGTGGTGGCGCTCACCGACCACGACACCACGGTCGGCTGGGCTCCCGCGATCGCGGCCCTGCCGGACGGGCTCACGCTCGTGCCCGGGCTGGAGCTGTCCTGCCGGTGGAACCCGCCGGACCTGTCCCGCTCGACCGAGCTGCACCTGCTGGCCTACCTGGTCGACCCGGCCCATCCGGAGCTGGCCGCGACGCTGGACCGGCTGCGGTCCAGCCGGCTCGGGCGGGCCCAGCGGATGACCGAGCGGATGGCCGCCGACGGCGTCCCGGTGCGCTGGGAGCGGGTCGCGCAGCTGTCCGCGGGCGCGTCCGCGGGCCGGCCGCACATCGCCCGGGCGCTGGTCGAGGCGGGCATCGTGGGGTCGGTGGACGAGGCGTTCGCGACGCTGCTCAGCTCGCGCTCGCCGTACCACGAGCCCAAGGAGGACCTGGACGCGCTGACCGGCGTGCGGCTGGTGCTGGCGGCCGGCGGGGTGCCGGTCTTCGCCCACCCGCTGGCCCGGATGCGGGGCCGGGTCGTCGGCGACGACGCGGTCACGGCGATGGCGGCGGCCGGGCTGGCCGGGCTCGAGATCGACCATCCCGACCACACCGAGGCCGACCGGGCCCACCTGCGCGCGCTCGCCGGCGACCTGGGGCTGCTGGTCACGGGGTCGAGCGACTACCACGGCAGCAACAAGCGGGTACGGGTCGGCGGGGGCGGCAACACGGCGCCGGACCAGTACGACAAGCTGGTGTCGCTGGCCACCGGGTCCGCACCGGTCAGCGGCTGACCGTGGACCTCAAGCTCTTCGGGTCCGCCTTCGTCACGCTGTTCGTGATCATGGACCCGCTGGGCACCGTGCCGGTCTTCCTCGCCCTCACCGCCGGGCGGACCTCGCGGTCGCGGGCCCGGGCAGCCGGGCAGGCCGTGCTGGTGTCGCTCGGGGTGATCGTCTCGTTCGCACTGTTCGGCCAGCAGATCCTGGACTACCTCGGCATCGGCATCCCGGCGCTGCAGGGCGCCGGCGGGCTGCTGCTGCTGCTCGTCGCGCTGGACCTGCTCACCGGGCGCGCGGAGGATCCCCAGCAGGTCGAGGATGTCAACGTCGCGCTGGTCCCGCTCGGCACGCCGCTGCTGGCCGGTCCGGGTGCGATCGTCGCCACCATCGTGTTCGTACGGCGGGCGGACGCGGGGCTGGACTACCTGGCCCTCGGCCTGGCCATCCTGGCCGTGCACGTCGCGCTGTTCCTGTCCCTGCGGTTCTCCGGCGGGATCATCCGGGTGATCCGGGACAGCGGCATCGTGCTGGTGAGCCGGATCGCCGGCCTGCTGCTGTCGGCGATCGCGGTGCAGCTGGTGGCCGACTCGGTGCTGGGTTTCGTCAACGGTTCTTCGTGATCTGTGGACGGACGACCGGCCTGTGGATGTCGGGTTCGTGTCCGTCCGCGCGGGGGCTACCGTTGCTCTCGTGAAGCGCATCCTCGCCGCCGCCGCCGGCACCCTGGGCAGCTCCCTGGTGATGTTCCTGGGTGCGCCCGCGGCGCACGCCGACGGCGCCGACGACGCGATCAGCGCGCTGCAGTCGGCCTCGGTCTACGTGGCGCCCGGGGCGAAGACGCCCTCGATCGACGAGGCCGAGGTGCAGTCCGCCATCGGGTCCAAGCCGATCAAGATCGCGGTGCTGCCGGCGGCCGACTACGGCACGCCGGCCAAGGCGTTCGCGGCGGCGGAGAAGATCGGCAAGGCGCTCGCGCCGACCTCGCCGCTGACCGTCGGCGTGGTCTCGGGCCGGGCCTTCAACGCGGCCTCCTCGGCGTACTGCTCGGGCGTGGCCAGCACGGTCGCCGGTGACGCGGTCGAGGCCAACAAGAAGGTGCTGCAGGACACCAACGACGTGACCAGCACGCTGCAGGCGTTCGTGACCGGGCTGCAGTCGCGGCCGCTGTCCGGCAGCGCGGCGTGCCAGGGCAGCTCGGCCAACGGCAAGTCCGACATCGCCGCGTCTGGGTCCAGCGGCAGCGCGTGGCCGTGGGTGCTCGGGCTAGGCGCGGTCGGCCTGGTCGGCGTCGGCGGCGGCGGGGCCTACGCGATGTCGCGGCGGCGGCGCCGGCTCAAGGAGCTGGAGGGCCGCCGGGCCGAGGTGCTCTCGCTCTACGACCGGCTCGGTGCCGACGTGCAAAACCTGCACGGCGACGACCCGGTGGTCCGGCAGGCGCTGGCCGACGCGGCCGAGCGCTACACCGCGACCGGCTCCCAGCTGTCCCAGGCCGACACGCACGAGGAGTTCGACGTGGCCCGGCGGACCGCGCTGGAGGGGCTGCAGGCGGCCCGGACGGCGCGGCTCAAGCTCGGGCTCGACCCGGGGCCGGAGCTGCCGCCGATCGCCCCGGCGTACGGGGAGCAGCTGCGGGCGCCGCAGGAGGTCACCGCGGGCGGCAAGTCCTACCAGGGCTACCCCGAGTACACGCCGGGCGCGCCGTACTACTACGGCGGCGGCGGGGGCTATCCGGGCGGGTGGTATTCGTTCCCGTTCTGGGAGACCGTGCTGCTCGGCTCGGTGCTGTCCTGGGGCTTCGGCGGCGGCTGGGGCGGGGGCGGCGGGTTCGACGCCGGCTACGACCGCGGCTACGACGCCGGCCGCGACGACAACCAGGACAGCGGCGGCGGCGACTGGGGCGGCGGCTCGGGCTGGTCCGGCGGCGGCGGCGACTGGGGCGGCGGTGGTGGCGGCGGCGACTGGGGCGGCGGCGGAGGCGGCGACTCGGGCGGGGGCAGCTGGTAGGTGGCTGAGCAGCTCGGCTTCGAAGGGATGCCGCGCCGCCTGTTCGCCGCGACGCCGTCCCGGCTGGGCACGTTCACCGCGTGCCCGCGCCGCTACCGGTTCACCTACCTGACCCGGCCGGCGCTGCCGAAGGGGCCGCCGTGGGCGCACAACTCGCTCGGCGCGGCGGCGCACAACGCGCTGCGGGACTGGTGGTTGCTGCCGGAGCCGCGGCGGACGCCCGCGGCCGGCGGCCGGTTGCTGGACGGGGCCTGGATCTCCGAGGGGTTCGCGGACGCCGCGCAGTCGCTCGAGTGGCGGCAGCGGGCCCGGGACTGGGTCGAGAGCTACGTGGCGACGCTGGACCCGGCCGATGAGCCGGTCGGGGTCGAGCGCGGGGTCGCCGTCCGGACCGAGCGGCTGGCGCTGTCCGGCCGGGTCGACCGGATCGACGCCCGCGACGGCGAGCTGGTCATCGTCGACTACAAGACCGGCCGGTGGGTGCCGGACAGCGACGACGCCCGCGGCTCGCTGGCGCTGGCGGTCTACGCGCTGGCC
>DATINN010000365.1:0-4655 GCA_035474175.1 Mycobacteriales bacterium
TGAGCATGAAGGCCCGGTAGCGCGCCTTCCCGCCGACGCTGGTGAAGTTGCCGACGCCGACCAGCCGGGTGCCGGCCCGGTTGACCGCGAACCGGTAGACCTGGGTCGGCCCGGCGTTGCGGGCGACCGACCCGCGCACGGGCCGGGCCCTGGCCTGGAACCCGGGCAAGGACCGCGGCGTCGGCGGCAAGGACCTGCTCGTCACCGCCCGCGGGCTCTGGGTGGCCAGCGACACGACCCACATCGGCCGGGAGACGCACCAGCGGATCGCGCTGCTGCCGCGCTGAGACCAGGCTGGGCGGCCCGGGGAGTCAGGGCCTCGGGCCGTCCAGCCACCCTCGCAGCGCCGCCAGGAGCCGGGCCACGCTCGCCTCCAGCGGCTCGGCGGAGGTGTCGATGACCACCTCGGCGTCCTGCGGCTCCTCGTACGGGTCGGAGATGCCGGTGAAGTGGGGGATGAGGCCGGCCCGGGCCTTGGCGTAGAGGCCCTTGCGGTCGCGCTGCTCGCAGACCTCCAGCGGCGTGGCCACGTGCACGAGGACGAAGTCGCCGACGGCCTCGGCCTCGGCCCGGACCGCGGCCCGGGTGGCCGCGTACGGGGCGATCGGGGCGCAGATCGCCGTCCCGCCGTGCCGGGCCACCTCGGCCGCGACCCAGCCGATCCGGCGGACGTTGAGATCCCGGTCGGCCTGAGAGAACCCGAGTCCCCGGGACAGCTCCCGGCGCACCACGTCGCCGTCGAGGACGGTGAGGGTGCGGCGGCCGTCCTCGAGCAGGGCGTCGACCAGCGCGCGGGCGACGGTCGACTTGCCCGAGCCGGACAGGCCGGTGAAGAACACGACCAGGCCGCGGCGGGACCGCGGCGGGCGCCAGCGGCGCAGCTCGGTCCTGATCGGCTCCGGGGCGGTGCCGTCCGGCAGCGGCTCCTCCCGGTCCAGGCGCTCCAGGACCTCGGCCCAGGGCGCGTCGTCCAGCGTGAGGACGTCCTGGGCCCCGTACGCGGCGGCCAGGGCGCGGGCGGCCGCGGCGTCCCGGTCCGGGTCGGGGAGGCGGCGCAGGGGCGCGGTGACGACCGTCGCGCCCAGCGCCCGGCCGGCGGCCAGGATCGTGCGGACCAGCGCCTCCGGGGGGAGGCCGCCGGCCTGCCGCCCGGCCGTGCGGGCGATCAGCAGGACGTGCCGGCCGGTCGCCGGGGTCCTGTCTGTGGCCGGGGTCGGGTCTGTGGCCGGGGTCGGGTCTGTGGCCGGGGTCCGGCGGGTGGCTCGGATCCGGTCCAGGTCGGCGCTGAGCAGCGGCCGGTCGCAGACCACGGCGACCGTCCCGCCCGCCAGCCCGGCCCGCACCTCCTCCGGCCGCCGCTGCAGCCCCCGGAACGGCCCGTACGCCGGCGGCCGGAGCGCGGTCAGCTCGCCGACCCAGTCCTCGCCCGCGGGCTCCTCGACGGTCAGCAGCGCCAGCGGGGTCCCCTCCGGGTCGGCCAGCACGAGGCGGCCGGTCGCGGCGACCGGCTCGGCCACGTCCGGCTGCGTCCGCAGCGCGACCCGCCCGCCCGGCCCCGGCCGCAGCTCCCCGCCCAGGTCGAGGGTCAGGCCGGCCAGCAGCAGTTCCAGGTCGGCGAGCAGGTCCGGGCCGGCGGCATGCACCGGCCACGAGTCCAGTCCGGCCGGCAGCGGCTCCATCCCCGTACCCCCTCCAGGTCGCTCGGCGATCTCATCACACCCGATCCCGGGCGCCCGGCACCCGTCCGTCGTTACGCTCGGCACTCGGCCACGACGAATCTGGGGGTTGCGTGGATCCGATCATCGGCATCGCCGGGTTCCTCGTCGGCATCCTCGTCGGCCTCACCGGCATGGGCGGCGGCGCGCTGATGACACCGGTGCTGGTGCTGCTGTTCGGCATCCAGCCGCTGGCCGCCGTCTCCAGCGACCTCGTCGTGTCCCTGTTCATGAAGCCGGTCGGCGGGCTCGTCCACCTCCGCCACGGCACCGTGCACTTCTCGCTGGTCAAGTGGCTGTGCCTGGGCTCGGTGCCGGCCGCGTTCGGCGGGGTCCTGCTGCTGCGGGCGCTCGGCAACGGCGAGGACGTCCAGAACGTGGTCAAGGTCTCGCTCGGGTTCGCCCTGCTGCTGGCGGTGGTGACGATGAGCACCCGGGCGCTGCTCGACCTGCGCCGGCACGGCCGGTCCTGGCGGGCCGGCACCAGCGGGACGCCGGCCGAGCGGCCGCCGCTGGTGGTGCGGGTGGTGCCGACCGTGCTGGTCGGGATCGTCGGCGGGGTCGTGGTCGGGATGACCTCGGTCGGGTCCGGGTCGCTGATCATCGTGCTGCTGCTGGTGCTGTACCCGCGGCTGCGGGCCGGCGAGCTGGTCGGCACCGACCTGGTCCAGGCCGTGCCGCTGGTCGGCGCGGCCGCCCTCGGGCACGCGCTGTTCGGCGAGGTGCAGATCGGGCTCACGCTGGCGCTGCTGGCCGGGGCGATCCCGGGGGTCTGGATCGGCGCCCGGCTGTCCAGCCGGGCGCCGCAGATGGTGGTCCGCCGGGCGCTGGCCATGGTGCTCATCGCCTCCGGGCTGAAGCTGGTCGGCGCCTCCAACGGCCAGCTGCTGGTCGCGGTGGTCCTGGTCGGCGTGGCCGGCCCGCTGCTGTGGATGGCCGCCCGCCGGCAGGTCGGCCTGCCCGCGTCCTGGCGTACGGAGCGGCAGATCGCGGCCCGGCACCGGGAAGCCGTCCGCAACTGAGCCCCCCGCCCCGCGGCCGATCGCGGCCGGGCAGTCGGCGCGCGACGTCCGGAGCCGCGGAGGTTTGGCGAAACGGGCTGGCAGGCGCGCCGGCGTCGCTAGGCTTCGCGGGTGCAGTCCCGGACGAGAGCCTTCCCGATCCTGTTCTACGGCGGTCTCGCGCTGGTCCTGGCGCTGATCCTGCTGGAGCGGCTGGACGACGTGCTCGGCGGATCGCTGGCCTCCCACATCGGGCACAACAGCGAGGCCTACCTGGCCGCGCTGGTCCTGGGCGCGTGGATCCAGTACGCCCGGCCCCGGCTGGCCGGCACCCGCTCGGAGTGGCCCGCCGCGATCGCCGTCGGGGTGGTCCTGCTGGCCATCGGGATCGCGCTGGTGCAGACCGACCTGCCGAGCCGGTTCCGGACGCTGAACGAGGCCTTCATCGCCCTCGGCCTGCTCGTGCCGTACGTGCAGCTGCGCCGGCCGCTCCCGCAGGCCGTGACGATCGGGGTGCCCGCGGCGCTGATCCTGCTGGTCCTGGCGGCCGGCGACGTCGGCGTGGTCAAGGACCAGGCCGAGAGCGTGGTCATGCTGATCCTGGTCCCGATCGGGCTCGACCTGGTCGACCGGGGGATCCTGCAGTCCGACGCGGTCACCTCCGTGCGGGCCCGCTGGGCCTGGTACGCGACGCTGATCCTGGTGCCGGTCCTGTTCGTGGCCCTGCGCAAGGGCGCGCACGTCGGCGGCTGGGCCGGCGACCGGATGCTCTACTCGCAGCGCGGGCTCGAGGGCTACCTCCTCGCGTTCTTCCTCGAGGTCTACTTCGCGGTCTTCCTGGGCTGGGTCGGCCGCCGGGTGACCCCCGCCCACCGCGCCACCGCGGCGGCCTCCCGGCACTGAGCCCGCTGCTCGTTCGCACCCGGGCGTGCCGGGTGCGGCCGGTTGGTCCACACTCGGGACGTGCACATCTCCGCCCGTACCGACTACGCCGTACGGGCCCTGCTCACCCTCGCCGCGGCCGGCGAGGTGACCGTGACCGGCCAGGCGCTGGCGGCCGAGCAGCAGCTGCCGCAGAAGTTCCTGGAGGCGATCCTCGCCGACCTGCGCCGGGCCGGGCTGGTCCGCAGCCGCCGCGGCCCGGTCGGCGGCTACGCGCTGGCCCGGCCGGCGACCGACATCCCGATCGGCGAGATCGTCCGCGCGGTCGACGGGCCGCTCGCGGTGGTCCGCGGCGAGCGCCCCGAGCAGGCCGTGTACGCCGGCGCGGCCGAGCACCTCGGCACCCTGTGGGTGGCGCTGCGGGCCGCCGTCCGCAGCGTGCTGGACGACGTCACGCTGGCCGAGGTGCTCTCCGGCGAGCTGCCGGCCCCGGTCCAGCAGCTGCTGTCCTCGCCGGGGGCCTGGCGTTCCCGCTAGCGCGTCCCGGTCGTTCGGGTAGCCCAGCGCTCCCGCTAGCTCGCCCCGGCCGTTCGGGTGGTCCGGCCGTTCCCGCTAGCTGGTCTCGGCGTCGGCCAGCTCTGCCTCGACCAGCTCTGCCTCGACCAGCTCGCACAGCGTGTGCCCGAGCAGCATGCACAGCTCCTGCACCCGCGGCGTGTCCTCGCTCGGCACCCGGATGCAGACGTCGACCACGCCGGCCAGCTTGCCGCCGCCGGCGCCGGTCAGCGCGACCGTGACCAGGCCGCAGTCCCGGGCCGTCTCCAGACCGCGGACCACGTTGGGGGAGTCGCCGCTGGTGGACAGCCCGACCGCGACGTCGCCGGGACTGCCCAGGCCGGCGACCTGGCGGGCGAACACCTCGTCGAACCCCAGGTCGTTCGCGCACGCCGTGAGCACCGACGTATCGGTGGTGAGCGCCAGCGCCGGCAGCGGCCGGCGGTCGACCAGATAGCGCGAGAGAAATTCGGCGGCGAGGTGCTGGGCGTCGGCGGCGCTG
>DATINN010000366.1:0-8290 GCA_035474175.1 Mycobacteriales bacterium
CTCCTTGTCGCCGTACTGGGCGGCCAGCCCGATGACGGACTGGATCCCGTCGTTGAACAGCAGGTACGCGGCCAGGAAGAGCAGCGTCTGCGGGTACGCGCGCAGCCCCCGCAGGGTCCGGCCCAGCTGCCGGAACGCGCCGCCCGCGGTCGCCGGCTCCGTACCGGGGGGAGCGGGCCGGTCCCGCAGCCGCCGCAGCGGGATGACCGTGAACACCGCCCACCACGCCGCCACCGACAGGAAGCAGATCCGGACCGCGTCCCCCTCGGACAGGCCGAACGCGTCCCGGCCCAGGAACAGGCCCAGGTTCAGCGCCAGCAGCAGCCCGCCGCCGAGGTAGCCCCAGGCCCAGCCGCGGGAGGACACCGCGTCCCGCTCGTCCGGGCCGGCGATCTCCGGCAGCCACGAGTGGTAGACCACGATCGACGCGCCGAAGCAGGTGTTGGCGACCAGGAACAGCACCACCCCGAGGCCGTAATTGCCCCCGGCGACGAAGAACAGGGCCGCGGTGGCCAGCGACCCGGCGTACGCGAACAGCGCCAGCAGCTCCCGCTTGCGCCGGGTCCGGTCGGCCAGCGCGCCCACCACCGGCAGCACGAACACCTGCACCAGCGCCGAGACCGACAGCAGGTAGGGGAAGACCGAGTCGGGGGAGACCGGGATGCCCAGCGGGTGCACGGTGCCGCCCTCGCCGCCGGCCGCCCGCTCGGCCACGTCGGACAGGTACGGACCGAGGAAGACGGTGGTCACGCTGGTGGTGAAGACCGAGTTGGCCCAGTCGTACCAGTACCAGCCGCGCTGCTCGGGGGTGCTGCTCATGCCGCCCATGCCCGGCGGGCCCGCAGCACGTCCCGCAGGCCCGGCGCGTCGTCGGACATGATCCCGTCCACGCCGAGGTCGAGCAGCCGCTCCATCTCGGCCCGGTCGTTGATCGTCCAGGCGTGCACGGGCAGGCCCCGGCGGTGCGCCGCGGCCAGGAACCGCCGGTCGATCACCCGGATCAGGCCCAGCCCGGGCGGCACCTGGGCGCAGCCGGCCGGGGTCGGGCCCAGCGTGCCCAGCCGCAGGGCCAGGATCCCGCGCGGGCCGAGCGAGGTGCACAGCCGGGGGCCGAGCCGCTGCCGGACCGCGGGCAGCAGCCGGTCGTGGAAGGAGCCGACGCAGACCCGGTCGATCGCGCCGGTGCGGCGGATCGCGTCCACCAGCGGGGCGACGGAGGACGGCGCCTTCACGTCCAGGTTGACCCGCAGGTCCGGGTAGTCGCCGAGCAGCTGGTCCAGGCGCGGCACCGGCTCGGTGCCGCCGACCCGCGCCTTCGCCACCTCCGCGTACGGCAGGGCCGCGATCGCGCCGCCGCGGTCGGTGGTCCGGCCCAGGTGCGCGTCGTGCATGAGCACCGCGACGCCGTCGGCGGTGGCCCGCACGTCGGTCTCCAGGTAGCCGTACCCGAGGGCGATGACCCGGTCGATCGCGGCGAAGGTGTTCTCCAGGCCGCCCGGGGCGGCGCCGCGGTGCGCGAACGCGATGGGCCCGCCGGCGTCCAGGAACGGGAAGCGGGTCGGCACCGGACCAGCATGCCGGACGCCGTCAGGCCAGGTCGCCGGGACCCTCCGGGGCGGGCAGCGTCTCGGGCTGGATCAGCGCGCTGCCGGTGTTGAGCACCACGACCCGCTCGCCCGGCGCCGTCCACCCCGCTGCCCGCAGCCGGCGGACCGCGTGCAGCGCGACCGCGCCCTCGGGGGAGAGCAGCAGCCCGTCCTCGGCCGCGCAGGCGGCCCGGGTCGCCAGCGCGTCCGCGTCGGTGACCGCGACGGCCGTGCCGCCGGACCCGCGCAGGATCCGCAGCAGCTGCGGGCCGCCGAGCGGCGCCGCCACCGTGATCCCGTACGCGACCGTGTGCGGGTCCGGCCAGGCCTCGGTGGTCTCGGCGCCGGCCTCGAACGCCCGGACGACCGGCGCGCAGCCGGCCGCCTGCGCCGCCACGAACCGGGTCTCCGGGCCGGTCAGCCAGCCCAGCTCCCGCAGCTCCGCGAACGCCTTCGCGATGCCGATCATCCCGACGCCGCCGCCGGTCGGGTAGACGACGACGTCCGGCGCCCGCCAGCCCAGCTGCTCGGCGATCTCCAGGCCCATCGTCTTCTTGCCCTCGACCCGGTACGGCTCCTTGAGCGTGGACACGTCGAACCAGCCGGCGTTGCGCTGCACGGCCCGGCCGACCAGGGCCCCGGCGTCGCCGATCAGCCCGTCCACCACGGCGACCTCCGCCCCGGTGGCCAGCGCCTCGCCCCGGGTCACCGCCGGCGCGCCCGCCGGCACGGCCACGGTCACCGCCAGCCCGGCCCGCCGCCCGTACGCCGACCAGGCCGCGCCGGCATTGCCGTTCGTCGGCAGCGCGACATGGGTGGCGCCGAGCTCGCGGGCCCGGGACGCGCCGACCGCGGCCCCGCGCGCCTTGAAGCTGCCGGTCGGGTTGAGACCCTCGTCCTTGACCAGGATCCCGTCGGACAGCGGCAGCAGGGGAGTGTCGCCCTCGCCGAGGGTGACCCGGTGGGCCGGATCGCGGACGGGCAGCAGCTCGGCCCAGCGCCAGATGCCGTTCCCGCCGACGTTCTCGCGGCGGACGGCGCTCAGGTCGTACCGGGCCAGCAGCGGGTGACCGCAGGTGCACAGGTTCTGCAGCCGCTCGCAGTCGTAGGTGGTGGCGCAGGCCGAGCACTCCAGGTGGGTCAGCGCGCTGGTCATCGCAGGTGCGCCACGACCGCGTCGGCGACGCTGCCCGGTGCCTCCCGGGGCACGAAGTGGCCCGCGCCCGGCACGACCACCCGCTGGTAGCCGCCGGTGAAGTGACAGGCCTTGTCCTCGGTCGCCTCCGGGGCCACGCACGTGTCCGAACCGCCGTGCACGACCAGCGTCCGCACGCCGATCGTGCGCACCGTGGCGACCCGCCGCTCCAGCTCGTCGTACGCGGGATCGCGCCGGGAAGCGCCCCAGCGCACCCGGTAGCCGTGCAGCGTGATCGGAACGAAGTCGGAATGCTCGAACGCCGCGGCGGTGGCGATGAACTCGGGCTCCTCGTACCAGCAGCGCGGGCTCCAGGTGTCCCACTGCAGCCGGGCGAAGCCGACCGGGTCGGCCCGCACGGCGTCCGCGCCGGCGTCGAGGGTCTGGAACCACTGGTACCACCACAGCCGGGCCTGCTCGAAGCTCGGCAGCGCTACCGCACCACCGGGCTCGTAGCCGACCGAGATCGCGACCAGCGCGGACAGGCGGTCGGGGACCAGGGCGGCCAGCGCGTAGCCGGCGCGGGCACCCCAGTCGTGGCCGACCACCGCGGCCCGCTCGATGCCCAGCCCGTCGAGCAGGTCAAGCGCGTCCTGGGCCAGCGCCACCGTCTGCGCCGTCCGCGGCGTGCCCGGGTCGCGGAACCGGGTCGGCGCGAACCCCCGCAGCGCCGGCACGATCGTCCGGAACCCGGCCTCGTGCAGCAGCGGGGCCACGTCCTGCCAGGCCCGCGGGCTGTCCGGCCAGCCGTGCAGGAGCAGCAGCGGCGGCCCGTCCGGCGGACCCTCGTCCTCGTACGCGATCTCGAGCAGGTCCGTGGTCACCGTGCGCACGAGGACTGTCCTTCCCGCTCCCGCCCCTCCGTACGCCGGGACTTTCGGATCTGTTCCCGGAATGCGCGGGGACGGACCCTGTCTTAGGCTCCATTCGGGTCGGCGATAAGGCAGGGGACACGTGAGCGGGACGGCCAGAATTGTTCTCATCGACGAACATCAGACATTTCTTGACCTGCTGACACTGGGTATAGATCGGGAAGCGGACCTGTCCGTCGTGGGCACCGCGCGGACCGCGGCCGACGGGCGGGCGGTGGTCGAGCGCACCGGTCCGGACGTCGTGCTGCTGGAGTCGGCGCTGCCGGACGAGGACGGGGTGGAGCTCACCGCCGAACTGATCCGGCACCGCCCTGACCTGCGAGTGATCCTGCTCACAGCCGACGAGGAGGGCGACTCGGTCAGCCGGGTCGCGTCCGTCGGAGCGGTCGGCCTGCTGGCCAAGGCCGGCGCCCTGGCCCAGGTGATCAGCACGGTCCGGTCCGGCCGGCAGGGGTCGATGATCATCGATCCGCTGTTCCTGGCGCGGGTGCGGGAATTGCCCCGGTCAAATTCCGAACACGGGCCGGCACTGACCAGGCGCGAGCTCGACGTGCTGGCACTGATGGACCAGGGAAAGGACCCGCGGAAGATCGCGCGCGAGCTCTCGATCAGCCTGCACACCTGCCGCGGTCATGTGAAAAGCCTGCTGATGAAGCTCGACTGCCATTCCCAGCTCGAGGCGGTGATCACCGGGCGCCGCCTCGGCCTGCTGCCGGACCACACCCGCCGGCGCACCGCCGGCTGAGCCGGGCCCGATCCCGCTGCCCGGTCCCGCTGCCCGGTCCCGCTTCCTCAGGCGGGGGCGGCCGTGCGGCGGCCGGAGAGGGCGTAGACCGCGGCGACGATCGTGCCCGCGCACAGGGCCGCGGCCGACAGGCCCAGGGACCAGTGCACGCCGATCGCCGCCCCCAGCAGGCCCACGGTGAAGCCGCTGCCGGCGCGCAGGCCGTTGGCGGACACGCCGTACAGGCCGATGACCCGGCCGCGGTCGGCGGCCGGCGCCCGCAGCTGCACCACCGTCTGCCCGATCGACATCGAGGCCAGGTTGCCCGCGCCGCCGGCCAGCAGCAGCACGATCGCCAGCGGGTAGCTGCCGGTGATCGCGAACCCGAGGCTGCACAGGCCGTACACGGCGGTGGAGATCACGGCAGCGCGCACGGTGGGGGAGATACGCCCGGTCGCCTCCAGCAGGATGCCGCCGATCACGCCGCCGGCCCCGTTGGCGAACAGCAGCACCCCGTACGCGGTGCCGGCGCTGCCCGCGCCCAGGTCCTGGGCGAAGATCGGCATCGAGGACTGCATCGAGGCGCCGACGAAGAACGAGCCCAGCCCGGCCAGCGCGATCATGCTGACCACGGTGTGATCGGAGCGGACCTCGCGCAGCACCCGGACCGAGTCCATGATCCCGACCCGGGCCCGCGGCACCACCCCGCCGTCGCGCAGGTGCCCGGTGAACTTCGTCCGGAACAGGAACAGCGTCAGCGGCAGGTAGATCGCGATGTTGGTGAAGATGCCGGCCGTCGGGCCGAGCCCCAGCAGCAGCGCCGAGCCCACCACCGGGCCGAAGAGGATGCCGAGGCTGCGGAACGTCGCGTTCAGCCGGACCGCACTGGGCAGCTCCTCCCGGCCGACGAAGTCGTGCAGCAGGAGTTGCTCGCCCGGGCCCCAGAGCGACCCGGCCAGCCCGTGCAGCACCAGCAGCACGCACGCCTGCCAGACCTGCAGCGTGCCGGTCAGGAACAGCACGCCCCACAGCGCCGAGACGACCATGAACAGGCCCTGCGCGGCCTGGATCAGCCGGCGGCAGTCGTACCGGTCGGCCAGCGAGCCGAAGTAGACGCTGAACAGCAGGAACGGCACCCAGTGGCTGATCACCTCGAAGCCGGCCAGGGCAGGGGAGTGGAACTTCTGCCACAGCACCCAGTAGGTGATGACGTGCTCGATGTTGTCGGCCATCATCGCCAGGCCGGCGCCGAAGAGGTACGGCCGGCAGTCCTTGTTCCGCAACGCGGCAAACTTCGCCGGCGCGACGGGGGACTCCGCCGATCCGGCCGGGTCGGACGATGCGGCGGCGGGTCGCGTGGAGGCCGCGGGCGTCGCTGTGGCGGGCTGCGCCGGAGGCGCCGTCGTGGGCGGCGGAGGGGTCTCCGCGGGCACGTGTCCGGGCGTCCCGCAGGCAGCACACATGAACTCCACCGTAATACGAGGCACCGTGTCTCGTATACTGGCCGTCGTGGAGGTCACAGGACGACCCGGACGGCCGCGCAGCGAGCCGGCCCGGCAGGCGGTCCTGCACGCGATCGACGACCTGCTGGTCGACGTCGGCTACGCGGCGATGACCATGAAGAGCATCGCCGAGCGCGCCGGCGTCGGCCGGCAGACGCTCTACCGCTGGTGGTCGACGAAGGCCGAGATCCTGCTCGAGGCCTGCGTCGACGACGCCGCTCAGGAACTGCCCACCCCGCCGGCACCCGACCCCGCCGACGACCTCCTACGTTATGTCAAGTCGCTCAGTGGCTTCCTGGTGGAGGCGCCTGCCGGGCTGGCGTACCGGGCGTTGATCGGAGAGGCCCAGCACGACCCGGAGGTCCGCACGCTGGTGCAGCAGGCCGACCTGCTCGCGCCCAGCGCCGACGCCGTCCTGGACCGGGTGCGCCCGGCGGCGCCATCCATGCCGGACGCCGTCCTGGCCCGCGCCCAGCTCGTCGGTCCCGTCGTCACCCACATCCTGACCACCGGACGACCGTTGCCCGGCGACCAGCTGCAGGCCCACGTCACCCTCCTCCTCCACGCCTGGACGCCACGCCGATAATCGACACTATGTCAACCAGCGCCCGGAAGGCCCCCGCTCCTGGCCCTCGTCCGGCAGGTGGCGCAGGGCCGCTTCCACGCTGTCGCCGCCGGTGCTGTTGAACGCGATGGCGGCCTGCGGGGCCAGGCGGCGCACCTGGTTGACGACCGACTCGAACAGCTCCAGCAGCGCGGCCGGTTTGCGGATCCCACCGCCGATGACCACGACGTCCCAGGGTCGCGAGGTCAGCGCCGCACCGAGGGCCGGCTCGGCCGTCTCGTCCAACGGCAGCAGCGTCATCGCGGCGTCGATGCCGTGAGCCGTGAATCGGGCCAGCTCGGCGTCCAGCGCGGCCCGGAGGCCGGGCCCGTCCAGCCCGGGGACGGCGTCCGGGTCGATCCCCACCACGAGTACGGAAGCCACGCCGTACGACCGTAGTCGTCAAGGTAACTTGACATAGTTAGCTCGTCAACGTAGATTGACGGTATGGAAGAACTCGGGAGTGACGACCCGGCGGTCGGGCTGCGGGCGGTGGCGTCACTGCGGCGGCTGGCCGAGCGGCTGGAGTCACTGCAGGTGGACCGGGCCCGCGACCTGGGCTGGTCCTGGGCCCAGATCGCGGCCGAGCTCGGTGTCTCGAAGCAGGCCGTGCACCAGAAGCACGGCCGGAAGGAAGGCTGACATGTTCGAACGGTTCACCGAGGCGGCCCGGGGCGTGGTGGTCGAGGCCGAGGGCCTCGCGATCGAGCTCGGCTCCCCCACGCTCACCCCGGTCCACCTCCTGTACGGCTGCGCCGAGGTCCGCGACGACACCGCCGGCCGCCCGCTGCGCGACGCCGGCCTGACCGGCGCGGTGATCCGGGCCGCGCTCCCCCGCGCCGGCGACGGGCGGATCGACCCGGACGCGCTGCGGGCGATCGGCATCGACTACGACGGGATCCGGGCCGCGACGGAGCGCACGTTCGGGCCGGGCGCGCTCGAGGGCGCGGCCGACCGCCGCTCCCCCACCGGCCGCCGCCGGGTCCGGTTCACGCCCGAGGCCAAGCGGTCGCTGGAGCAGTCGCTGCGGGTCGCGGTCGAGCTGCACTCGCGCCGCATCCAGGCCGGCCACCTCCTGCTCGGCGTGCTCCGCGCCGACGACGAGGACGTGAGCCGCCTGCTCCAGGCCGCCGGCACCGACGTCGCCGCCCTGTCCGCCCAGGTCCTGACCCAACTGTCAGACGCAGCCTGATAGACCCGGCCACGCCGCAGCCTGAACCGGCCCGCGGCGCCGGCTGGCCCCGCCCGCGCGCCGCCTGACCCGGATAACGGCGCCGGCAGCCGGATCACGGCGCCCCTGACCCGGATCACGGCGGCCCCTGGCCCGGCTCAAGGACCGGCACGGGTCCGCCCGCGACTTCGGCGGCGGTCCGGGCGACCGCCGACGTCCCGGAGCCCTGACCTATCTGGGTTGGCGGTCGAGGTGGTCGACGATCTTGCCCCAGAGGTCCGCGAACAGCTCCTCGGCGGACAGCATGCGGCTACCACCGCCGGTGGCGAAGTCGGTGAAGTCACTGAAGTCGGCCACGGGCTCCTGGCGGTCCGGGTCCCACGCTGCGGAGATCCAGCCGTTCATGCCGTGCGTCTCCAGCCGCGGCCAGGCGAAGCTCATCGCCAGCTTGTCGTGGTGCGAGGACGTGTCCCGCCAGAGGGCGAGCCCGCAGACCGGGCGACCGGCCGGGTCGTACACCTGGGCGCGCACCGACTCCCGGGACCGCTCGACCAGGCACCGGTAGCCGTACCGGTCCAGGGTCGGCGCCGCCGCCTCGAAGCGGTCGCCGACGTGCTGCAGGATCGCGGTCAGCGC
>DATINN010000367.1:0-9901 GCA_035474175.1 Mycobacteriales bacterium
TGAACGGGTTGAGGATCAACGGGGACACCGGGAACGCCTCGATGTAGATGGCGTCGGCGACCGCGATCGACGCGGCCTCGAACACCCCGTCGGCCGACGCCAGGCCGCGGGCCTGCAACGACGGCGTCATGAGCACCTTGCCGGCGCCGACGCCGACAGCGGCCACCCCCACGGCACCGGCTCTCAGGACGTTCCGCCGGGTGAGACCGGAACGGTCGGTCTCCTGGCTTTCGTCCACGACTTCGGTCATCAGACCAACCTCCAGTTGGATCGAGCGATCAAGCCACCCGGCGCCGCGACGCGCGGCATCGCGCCGAGAGCTCGCCACCGGAGGCCCTCCCTTGACCCTCTGGTGGTGATCGGCGTGAAGCGCGCACAAGGACTTCGTCACGGCTGCCGAAGCAGGCAAGAACGAGTCTGTATCGCGGTTCTCCCTCCGCCCATCCCCACTTTGGTCAATGGCACCCCCCAAAACTGGGGCTCCGCCTTTAGAGATGGGGGTCAGTCGAGACACTCCTATGAGGAATCCTTGGGACGTATTGCGCCGAACGGCCGACCGGGACTCCGTCCACGGCCACCGATCGGCGGGAAAGACGGCCCAACGGGGGGTCAGCGGTTCCTGGTGGACCCGGTACGACCAGGTTGGGGCCGGGTCTGGTGGTGGTGGTCAGTGCCGGTGGGTGGCGTCGGGGTTGCGGGGATCGGCCGGGTGCTCGTAGCCGGGGGCGAGGCGGACCCGGGTGGCGAGGGCGGCGTCGAGCCAGCGCGCGAAGGCGAGCTGGGTGCGGCGGGCGGTCAGCTCGGCCGCGATCGCCGGCCCGGCCTCGTCGTAGGGCACCGGACCAGCGGGGCGGACCTCCTCGACGACGAGACGGTGCCAGCCCAGGGCGGACTCCACCGGCCCGGCCGGGGCGGTGCGCAGCGGCGGGACCAGCGTCGCCGGGTCGACCTCGTACGGGGGTGAGAGCGGCAGCTCGGCCGGGTCGGGGCCGAAGGCCTGCCGAACCAGCCAGCGCTCCGGTCGGCTGTAGCGGTCGGGGTGGGCGTCGTAGTGGGCCCGGACCTCGGCCTCGCCGGGCGGGTCGGCGACGGAGGCCAGCACGGCCCGGGCGGCCGCGGAGGTCGCCACCACGTCCGCGGCGGCGGTGCCGACCAGGGCCGGGTCGGCCCGCAGGTCGTCCGGGCCCGGCGGCAGGGTGCGGGCCGCGGTCGCCAGCAGGCGCCGGATGACGACCCGCTGGGTGACCCAGCGGCGCAGCTGCCGGCCGTCCTGGGTGCCGTCCGGCGGCAGCCGCAGCGGGCCGGACCGCAGCCGGTCCAGCTCGGCCGCGACCTCGGCCGCCGGCACCGGCTCCCCGTCCACCCACGCGGCGACCCCGACGGGTGCACTCACGAGATCGTCAGGGGGACGGTGGCGGAGTAGGCGACCTGGCCGGCGCCGGACAGGCGGGCCAGCAACCACCACTCGCCCGGCGGGGTGCCGGCCGGCGCCAGCACCGGCAGCTCGACGATGCGGCGGTCGTCGGCCCGCAGCGACACCGGCACCGTCCACTGTGGAGTGAACGGCCAGGTGTCGACCGGGCCGAGCAGCTCGAGGCGCGCCTCCAGCGGGCTGCGGTAGGTGCTGGAGACCTCGATCCGGACCGTGGCCGGGCGGCCGGGCCGGAGCTGGACCGCCAGCGTGTCGATGTGCACGTCCAGGGCGCCGGGACTCGGCACCGGGCCCGGGACGGTGACCTGGACCAGGTCGCGGACGACCTGCCCGGCGTGCTCGATCGAGACGGCGACGAGGTGGTCCCCGGGCGGGGCGTCGGCCGCGGGCGCGACCCGGACCGGCAACGCGGCCCAGCCGCCGGGCGGCAGCGCGACCGGCGTCGCCGCCGGGGTCACCGTCCACCCCTCGTCGGCGGTCACGGCGACCACGCCGGTCCACTCCGCGTCGGCGAGCGACGAGGACACCGACACGGTCAGCTCGACCGGCCCGGTGACCCGGGTCGGCTCGGCGTGCACGCTGACCGGGAGGTTGCCGGCCGGGGCCGGGCCGGCGTTCTCCAGCCAGTAGCGGGCCGGGACGACGCCGGCCGGCTCCGGCACCAGCTCCCGGTCGCCGGGCCGGGCGCCGGCCGGGTGCAGCAGCACGGTCGCGACCTCGCACGGGCCCAGCGGCACCTCGACGGCGCCGTCCGCGGCCACGGCCAGCGGCCCGGTCGGCCGGTCCAGCAGGTCGCACCGCTGCGCGCCGGTCACTCCCCCGGCCAGCCGGACCCGGGCCGTCAGCCGCTGCCCGGCCGCCTCGTAGAGCCGGACCACGACGCCGTCGGCGGGTCCGGCCGGCGCCCGGCCCGAGGCCAGCGGGGAGCCGGCCGGCTTGACCGCGGTGACCACGGCCGCGCCGGCCGGCTCGACCGACAGCAGCGAGTGCACCGGCGGCAGCGGACCCGGGTGCGGCTCGGCCACGACCGCCACCGGCGGCGCGGTGAAGGCCTGGCCGGCCGGCACGAACCCGGCCGAGCGCCAGTCCCCCGGCCCGGACGCCAGCGCGTACTCGAAGGTGTGGGTCCAGTGCTGCAGCTGGAAGCCGGACCCGTCCGGGACGGTCCGGCGCGGCTTGCTGATCCACACCGCCGACGGCCAGCCCGTGCAGGACCGCGCCAGCGACAGGTGCATGGCCCCCGTCCGGTCCACCGCGAACCCCGGCAACCCCCGGCTCAGCAGCGCCACCGACACCGCATCGGGCCCGTTCCCCGATGCCGGCTGTCCGATGTGGACGGTGGCGTCGGCGAGGTCGGCGACGAGGTCGGACAGCGCCGCGGCCAGCGCGCCGTCGTCGACGCCGGCGACGATGAGGACCGGGAGGGTGCGCACGCCACGGAGGTCGGCGCTGGGGACCCAGACCTCGGGCAGCGGCCGCTCGGCCGGCACCCAGACCCGGGCCCGGCCGGTGTCCGCGAGCTGCCGGTCCAGCTCCTCCCGGTACGCCGGCGCGGCCGCCAGCACCGCGGCGGTGAACGCGTTGCGGTCCGGCCCGCCGACCGCGATCCGGGTGTCGGGCAGGTTGGAGTCGACGGCCAGCGCGCCGTACCGGCTGCCGGTGTCGAGCGAGGTCGTGGACGTCACCCCGGCCCGGACCAGCGCCACCACCAGGTCCCGGACGGCCGCCCCGGCCGCGTCCGCGACCACCTCGGCCACGCCCATCGCGGTGGTCACGCCGTCGGCCACCACCCGCGCCGTCGAGCCCACGCCGAACCAGGAGTACGCCGGGTTGTCCAGGGTCCACGGGTGCTCGGCCGAGTCGACGTCGACCACGCCGTAGCCGCGGCCGATCACCGCCGCGCCGACCTCGCTGACCGGCAGCCCGCCGGGCACGTCGGTGGGCCAGCGCAGCCGCAGCAGCCGGTCCGCGCCGGTCGGCGCCAGCCGGGTCGAGCAGTCCACTCGCGACAGTCCGGTCCAGACGGTCAGCGTCTGCTCGTAGTCGATCCCGTCGGCCGAGCCGGTCACCACCAGCCGCTCCCCCGCCGGGGCGGCCCAGGCCCGTACGGTGGCGGGGCCCCGGGACGACCCGGCCCGCGGCGGGCCGGTCGGCAGCAGGTGCCACGGCCCCTCGCCGAACGTCGGGTGCTGCGGGTACTCGTCGTAGAGCAGCAGCTCGTTGCCGGTCTGCCCGGCGGGCAGCAGCTCCCGGCCCAGCCGCCGGTCCAGCCACGACGTCACCGTCCCGCCGCGGGCCGGGTCCACCTCGACCCGGTACGCCTCGTTGGCGGCGGTGGTGCCGGGCACGGGCCGCCACGCCGGGGTCCGGCCGGCCACCAGCCGGTACGTGCGCCAGCCGGTCGCGGGCAGGTCGCGGGCCACGAACGCCAGCGTCCGGCCCTCCAGCACCGCCGGCACCGGCGCGCCGGCCTCGTCCAGCAGCGACCAGTCGCCGGCGGGCAGGTCGACCCGGACCAGCTCGGTCCGGGCCCAGTTGAGTCCGTTGAGGACGGTCACGACCGGGCCGGCCCCGGAGGTGTCCACCTGCGACACCAGGTCGGCCGCGGCCGCGGCCAGCACGTCGCCGCCGGTCGTCCAGGCCGCGCGCCAGCCGGCCAGCAGGTCGAGGTAGACCTGGTCGCCCTCGCTGCCGGTGACCGCGTCGTGGTGGGCGCCGTAGAGCAGCTGCCGCCAGGCCAGGTCCAGGGCGGCGTGCGGGAACCGGGCGCCGTGCAGCCCGGCCAGGGTGGCGAACCGCTCGCCGTCGGCGACCCGTACCTCGGCCTGCCGGTTGGCCTGCTTGGTGTCGATGTAGGAGACGTCCTTGCCGGTGTAGACCGGGTTCATGTCCCGGCTGACCGGCACCGCGGCCCGCCCCTCGGCCGCCAGCCCGGACCGGACCGCGGCCAGGAACTCGCGCGGCGTCGCGCAGACGAACCGCGGCCAGGTGTAGCGGGCGGCCTGCTCGCGGTGGATCGCGGTGACCCACTTGTTCGGCGGCGAGTAGTCGGTGCCGACCGGGATGAGCACGTTGCGGGTGGCGGCGACCGGCTTCAGCGACAGGAACAGCGCGTGCACGGCGGCGAGCGCGTCGTCCAGCGTCGCGGCCGAGTCCATCCACCAGCCGGCCGAGTAGTGCGCCGGCATGTACGCGGTGAGCAGGCCGGTCCCGCTCGGCGCGACCCACTCGAACTCGCTCGGGAACTGCATCACCCGCGCGTCCCCGCTGGCGCCGTGGGTCTGCATCGGGCCCCACTGGTGGAACGGGCCGCGGGCCCAGGACGACGCGGTGAGCCCGGCGCCCGCGCACAGTCCCGGGAACTGCGGGTCGTGCCCGAAGGCGTCCAGCTGCCAGGCCGTCTCCGGCGACCCGCCGAGCACGTCACGCTGCAGCGCGATCCCGTACGCGAGGTTGCGGACGGTCGACTCGACCGAGGTGAGGTTGGTGTTGGGCTCGTTGTAGGTGCCGCCGACGAGCTCGCAGCGGCCCTCGGCCAGCAGCCGGCGCAGCTCGTCGCGCGCCGACGGGACCGTGTCCCACCAGGGCTTGAGGTAGTCGGTCTCGGCCAGCACGAACCTGTAGTCCGGGTCGTGCCGGGCGGTGTCCAGGTGCGCCCGGACCAGGTCGAACCCGGCCAGCTGGAAGGCCTGCCGGGCCGAGTCGGGACCGGTCAGCTCGTCCCAGGCCGAGGTGTACGCGGCCTGGGTGGTCCACCAGACCGGGTCGTAGTGGAAGTGCGGCACCAGGTAGGCGGTCCAGCCCGGCTCGGCCACCGGGACCCGGGCGGCGGCGGTGGCCGAGCCGGCCGGTCCGGTCACGGTGACCGTCGCCGGGACCTCCGTGCCCACGGCCTGTCCGGTCAGGTCCACGGCGACCTCGACCGTGACCTCGCCCCCGGGAAGCTGCACGGTCTCCTGACCGGACAGCACCGACACCGTGACCGGGCCGGGCGGACCGGCCACCGTCACCCGCACGACCTGCTCCGGCCGCTCCGCCGGTCCGGTGAACAACTCCGGATGCTCGACCCGCACGATCGACAGCGCCATGGGGCCATCCTCGCCCAGGCGAGCCCCGGAGGCGCCGGCGGAGGCGCCGCCGGAGGCGCCAGCGGGTGCGCCGGCGGATGCGCTCGTCTAACCCGCGCCCCAGCAGAGGAAGCCGGCGGCGGCGACCCAGGCCGCCCCGGCCGGGAACTCGCTGCGGGCCCGGGCCAGGGCGGCGGCCGGCGGCGCGCCCGACCGCAGGTGCCGGTGCAGGCTGACCATCACCGGCCGGGCAGCCTCGTCCGGGACCGGCAGCACGGACGCGACCAGGCTGCGTACGCCGATCGCGAGCAGGGCGGCGGACAGGCCGAGCAGCTCGTCGCCGGGGTGCACGGCGGCCAGGCCGGACTCGCACGACGAGAGCACCACCCGGGACGGTGGCCGGGACAGCCGCTCCAGGTCGTGGACGGTGAGCGGACCGTCCACCATGGACAGAGCGGAGAACAGCGGGTTGTCGGCGCGGAAGTGCCCGTGCGCGGCGATGTGCGCCAGCTCGGCGCCGTCCAGCGCCCGGGTGACGGCGTCGGCGGTGGCGGCCGGCCCGGTCAGCTTCTCGGCGCCCGGCTGCGTCAGCTCGTCGACCTCGGCCGCCGCGTGCTCGAGATCGGGGCCGGCCACCAGGACGGACCTCCCAGGACGTGACGATGCCGTGGCAGCGCGGTGCCAGAGGGTGGCGGAGGGGGCGACCGAGACCGGGCGGGCGGCGCAGGACGGGAGTGCGCCCCAGGGCAGGGAGTGCAGGACGCCGGTCGGGACGAGTACGAGCGGTCCGTCGCCGAGGGACAGCGGCCCGAGCAGCGCCGCGTCCAGGGCGGCGGCCTTGGCGGCGACCAGGGCGGCGGCCGCGTCGGGTGAGGCGGCGCCGACGAGCCGGCGCAGGCCGTACCGGAGCGCGACGAGGTCCCGCTCCACCGGCGCGAGCGGGCCGAGCCGGTGCAGGGTCGTGGCGGGCCCGAGCACGACCGCGTGCAGCACCCCGTCCACGGCCAGGTACTCGACCAGCGTTGCGGACCCGAGCGCGGCCCGCAGCGCGGCGGCCGGCACCGGCGAGCCCAGCGCGGGTCCGGACGGCGCCGCGCGGTGGGACCGGCGGCGGATCGACTCCTCCAGCTCCACCTGCCGGTCCAGGGACCGGGACGCGACGACCTGCCGCAGCTCGGCCAGGTCGGCAGCGAGGGCGGGGTCAGGGCGAGCCGGGCGCAGCATCAGCGCGCCGGCCCGCCACCGCTCCCCCCACTCGAAGACCGAGGGTGGGTCCCCGGACGCCAGCGCCAGCCGCAGGCCCAGCGCGGCCAGCTCGCCCGCGTGCCCGGCCGCGTGCACCCGCAGCTCGGTCGCGCCCAGGCTGGCCCGGAACCGGTCCAGCACCGCCATCCCGTCCCGCAGCGCCGCCCCGGCCCCGGCACCGTCCCCTTCGGACAGTCGCAGCAAGGCCCGCGCGTGGCACACCCGGGCCCGCAGCTCGGCCGGGTCACCCGCCCCCGAGGGCACGTCGGCGAGGGCTCGGCGCGCCGCGCGGGGGCGGCCGAGGGTGAGGGCGGTGCGGGCGACGATCAGGCGGGCGTCCATCGCCTCCACGGCCCAGCCGGCGGCGCTCAGCGCGGCCACCGCGCGCCGACCGGCCCGGACGGTGGCCTCGTCCCGCCGGCCGCCCTCCCAGCGGGCCCGCAGCGCCAGGTAGCCCCCGAGCGCGGCCCAGCCCGGCCGCTGCTGGGCCAGCGCGGCCCGCCGGGCCCGGTCGGCCTGGGCCGCCGCGACGGCGAGGTCACCGCCGAGCAGCGCGGCCCGGGCCAGCACCAGCCGCGCCTGCACCAGGTCGACCGCGTTGCGCTGCGCGGTGAACTGCGCCACCGCCTCCTCCGCCGCCGCCCGCGCCTCGGCCACCAGCAGCACCGAGAGCAGCGCGTCGGCCCGCTCCACCGCCAGCAGGCCGGGATCCCGGCCGGACCCTCGGTAGCGCGCGGCCGCCTCGTCGAACGCGGCCAGCGCCGCGGGCAGGTCGCCCTGCGCGGCCAGCGCCAGCCCGCGGTTGTGGTGGACGGTGGCGAGCTTGCCGTCCTGCCCGGCCGCCGCGTACAGGACCTCGGCCCGGGCCAGGTCGGACAGCGCCACCGGCCAGTCCCGCCGCTGCACCGCCAGCAGGGCCCGGTTGTTGCGCAGGTCGGCCTCCACGACCGGATCCCCGCCGGCCTCGGACAGCGCCCGCAGCGCCGCGTCGTAACCCGAGGCCGCCTCCGCGAACCGGCCCGCCTCGCTCAGCACCAGCGCGCGCTGCATCCGCAGCCGGGCCCCGGTCACGCCGCGCAGCACCGCCGCGGCCCGGTCCAGCTCGGCCAGCGCGTCCGCGGTCCGGCCGCCCAGCGCGAGCAGGTAGCTCAGGGACGCCCGGGCCTCGGCCGCGCGGTCGGCCAGCCCGGCACCGTCGGCCAGCCCGACCGCGGTCCGCAGGTGCGTCTCGGCCGCGTCCAGGTCGCCGACCGCGACCCGGGCCATGCCCAGCGCCCGCTGGGCCACCGCGGCCGGTTCCGGGTCACCGCCGGCGGCGGCCAGCGCGGCGGCGGCCAGCCGGCGGGCCCGGGGCGGCTCCGCGTACGCCACCTCGACCGCGGCCAGCGCCGTCCCCAACGCGGCCGAAGTGCTGATCATCCCGAGGTCCCTGCAACTAGGCTGTATCACCGTGACCGGCGGAGCCCTCCGACGGTGACAGTAGCGCCACGACGAGGAGGTGCGCGGATGCCTCACTCGACGCTGGGCGGCCGGCAGCCCATGGGTGCGGTGGACAACCCGGTCCGGGCCGGGCTGACCGAGGCCGAGGCGGTCTTCCTCGACCGCGGGCAACCGGCCGATCCCGGCTTCGTGGTCGGGATGATCGACACCGGCGTGGTCGCCCACCCCTTCCTCGACGGCCACACGAGGCCCCTCGGCCCCGGCGACACCGACCCGATGCCGGTCGGCGAGCTGGCCGCCGGGCACGGCACCGTGGTGGCGGGCCGGATCCTGCTGGAGGCGCCGACCGCGACCGTGGTCGTCCGGGCCGCGCTGCGCCCGCCGTACCGGGCCGCGGGCCAGGACACCGACGCGGCCGTGGCCGCCGCGATCCGCGACTTCGCCGCCGTCGACGGGCTGCTGGTGCTCAACCTGTCCTTCGCCGGCAGCTGGACCGAGCGCAGCGAGCCCGCGGGCATCGCCGCCGCGCTGACCGAGCTGCTCGCGGCCCGGCCGCAGCTGCTGGTGGTCGCGGCCACCGCCAACCGCTGGACCGACGCGCCGAGCTGGCCGGCCGCCTTCGGCGAGGAGTTCGACCGGGTCGTCCCGGTCGGTGCCGTGGACGAGACGATCGTCCTGGAGGACCCGGGGCTGGGGCCGCCGCCGGCGGCGTTCGCCAGCCGCTGGCCCGGCATCGGCGTCCGGGCCGGCGGGGTGCGGGTGCTGGGGCCGTCGCCGTTCGGCACCGGGGGCTGGGTCCGCTGGAGCGGCACGTCCCTGGCCGCCGCCACCGTGACCGGGATCCTGGCCCAGGCCCTCCACGAGGGCGAGCTGCGCGACTGGCGCTCGTACGTGGCCGAGCACAGCGCCGCCCCGCCCGGCGTGCGCTACCTGCGCAGCGCCGAGCTGACCGCGCTCGGGTACGTCGGGGGCGGCGATGCGTGACGACCCGGTGGTGATCGGCCTGCTGGAACGGGCCGGCGCCGGCGACCAGGGGGCGTGGGACCAGCTGGTCGAGCGGTACGCGCCGCTGGTCTGGTCGGTCTGCCGCCGGCACCGGCTCAGCGACGCCGACACCGACGACGTCGGGGCGACCGTCTGGCTGCGGCTGGTGGAGCGGCTGGGCTCGATCCGCGAGCCGGCCGCGCTGCCGGGCTGGTTGGCGACCACGACCCGCAACGAGTGCCTGCGGGTGCTGCAGGCCGGCAGCCGGCAGGCGTACGTGCCGGAGGAGCGGCTCCCGGACACGGCCACCGCCGGCCCGGAGGACTGGCTGCTGGAGCTGGAGCGGCACGTGACGCTGCGGGCGGCGTTCGCCGACCTGGCCGAGCGGTGCCGGGCCCTGCTCTCGCTGCTGTTCGCCGACCCGCCGGTCCCGTACGAGGAGATCTCGGCCCGGCTCGGGATGCCGGTGGGCGGGATCGGGCCCAACCGGCAGCGCTGCCTGGCCGCCCTGCGGGCGCACCCCTCGATGACCGCGCTGGCCGGGAGCAAGGCATGACCGGCCCGGGCGTGGACCCGGCGGGCGGGTCCGCGGAGGATGCCCGGCTGCTGGCCGAGCTGGGCGCGGCCGTGCGGGACGGGCAGGCCGTGCCGGAGCGCTTCCGGGCCGCCGCCCGGGCCGCGTACGGCTGGCGCACCGTGGACGCCGAGCTGGCCGAGCTGCTCGAGGACACCA
>DATINN010000368.1:0-2428 GCA_035474175.1 Mycobacteriales bacterium
GGCACGAAGATCTCGGCCTGGCTGGGCAGGTCGGCGCCGCCGGACTCGACCAGGTTGACCAGCGGCAGCCGGTTGTCCCGGGCGATGTCGTCGGCCCGGAAGGCCTTCTTCACCGTCCACGGGTTGCTGGCGCCGCCGCGCGCACGGTCGGGTCGCTGGCGGCGACCACGCACTCCACCCCCGACACCACGCCGATGCCGCTGACCAGCGAGGCGCCCACCGCGTAGTCGCTGCCCCAGGCGGCCAGCGGGGACAGCTCCAGGAACGGCGCGTCCCGGTCCAGCAGCAGCTCGATCCGCTCCCGGGCCAGCAGCTTGCCGCGGCCGCGGTGCCGCTCGACGTACTTCGGGCCGCCGCCGGCGCGGGCCTTGGCCAGCTCCGCGTCCAGCGCGGCCAGCTGGGCCAGGCCGTTGTCGTACGCCTGCCGGTAGGCCGGGCTGCGGGTGTCCAGGGTCGAGCGGATCACAGCAGCACCTCCGGGACGTCGGCCAGCCGGGAGCGCAGCCACTCGCCGAGCGCCTTGCCCTGCGGGTCGAAGCGGGTGCTGGCCGCGACGCCCTCGCCCAGGATGCCGTCGATCACGATGTTCACCGCGCGCAGGTTGGGCAGCCGGACCGCGAACCACGGCAGCCCCGCGGACTCCGGCAGCAGCTGGTGCAGGCGGTCGTCGGTGAGCCAGCCGGCGAACCACTCGTACGCGGCGTCGGTGCGGAACCAGACGCCGATGTTGGCCCGGCCGCCCTTGTCGCCGGAGCGGGCGGCGCAGATCGTCCCGAGCGGAACCCGCCGCGTCGGCCCCAGCGCCACCGGCCCCGGGTCCGAGAACACCGGGTCCGGGGCGACGGGGGCGGTGCGGGGCGGGGGTGGCACCGGCACCCGGCTCCCGTCCGGGAGCACCGCGACGTGGTCCACGGCCGACTGCGGCACGGTCGAGGCGGTGAACACCCCGTAGGGCGCGGCGTCGCCGGGCGGCGCGGTCACGTGGAAGCCCGGGTACGACGCCAGGGCCAGCTCGATCGGCACCCGGGAGAACGCCCGGCCGACCTTGTCCCGGTCCCGGTCCCGGACGGAGAGGTGCAGCAGCGCGCTGGCCGCCTCCTCGGTGTCCGCGTCCGGGTGGTCGGTCCGGGCCAGCGTCCACACCAGACCCTCGGGCCGGGCCGGGGCCAGCGCCGTCTCGACCTGGGCCCGCACCAGCGCCGCCTTGGCCTCGATGTCCAGACCGGTCAGCACGAACGTGGTCTGGTTGCGGAAGCCGGCCAGCCGGACCGTGCCGACCTTCAGCTCCGGCGGCGGGTCGGTCCCCCGTAGGCCGGAGACGCGGACCCGGTCCGGGCCGTCGGGGTCGAGCCGGATGGTGTCGAAGTGGGAGACGACGTCGGGGCCGAGGTAGTCGGCCCGGCCGATCTCGTACAGGAGCTGGGCGGTGACGGTGTCGGGCGTGACCGCGCCGCCGGTGCCGGGGTGCTTGGTGATCACGGCCGAGCCGTCCGCGGCCACCTCGGCCAGCGGGAAGCCCGGGTGCCGCAGGTCGAGGTCCTGGAAGGAGCTGAGGTTGCCGCCGGTGGCCTGGGCGCCGCACTCCAGCACGTGCCCGGCCACGGTGGCGCCGGCCAGCGCGTCGCGGTCGTCGCGGGACCAGCCGTGGTGCCAGGCCGCCGGCCCGACCACCAGCGAGGCGTCGGTGACCCGGCCGGTGACGACGACGTCGGCGCCGCCGCGCAGGCACTCGACGATGCCCCAGCAGCCGAGGTAGGCGTTGGCGACGCCGCCGTCGGCAGGCAGCTCGTCGCCGCCGACGTGCCCGACCGCGACCGGGACGCCGAGCCGGTCGGACAGCCGGCGGACGGCGTCGGCCAGGCCGGCCGGGTTGAGGCCGCCGGCGTTGACGACGATCCGCACCCCGCCCTCGACGGCGAGGCCGAGGCAGTCCTCCAGCTGGCGCAGGAACGTCCGGGCGTATCCGGCGGCAGGGTCCTTGAGCCGGTCGCGGGCCAGGATGAGCATGGTCAGCTCGGCCAGGTAGTCGCCGGTGAGCACGTCCAGACGGCCGCCCGTCAGCATCTCCCGCATCGCGGCCAGCCGGTCGCCGTAGAAGCCGCTGCAGTTGCCGATCCGGAGCGTCACAGGACCCCCTGCAGCTGCCGCGTCCACTCGGCCAGCAGCCGGCCGCGGCGGGCCGAGTCGTCGGTGAGGAGGCTGGCCACGCCCAGGCCGCGCATCAGGTCGAGCGTCGCCTGGACCGACTCCCGCACGCCGGGGCGGGTCTCGTCCGCGCCGAGCAGCTCGACCGTGAGCCGGTGCACCTCGCGGCCGAACCGGGCCTCGACCGGGACCAGGGCCTGGCGCAGGGCCGGGTCGGTGCGGGCGGCGACCCAGACCTCGATCGCGGCCGAGAACAACGGGCCGGTGAACAGGGTCGCGAGCA
>DATINN010000369.1:0-6366 GCA_035474175.1 Mycobacteriales bacterium
ACACCAGCGTCCGCACCAGCGACACCGAGCGGCTCGGCCGGCTCCGCGACTCCATCGCCGCGGTCCAGGACCATCCCTGGTTCGGCCAGGGCTTCGCCGACGCCACCGCGGCCCACAACGTCGTGTTCCAGGTGACCGAGGCCGCCGGCCTGGTCGGCGGCATCGGCTTCGCGCTGGCCTGCTGGCCGACCCTGGGAGCCCTCTGGCGGGCCGGTGCGGGGGGCTGGCGGTGGCTCGGGTTGCTGCCGCTCGCCTACCTCACCTACGGCCTGTTCTCCAACAACCTCTGGGACCGGTACGTGTGGTTCTGCGTCGGCCTCGGGATGCTCGCCGCAGTCCGGTCGAGGGCCGCCGCCGCTGCGGTCGCGCCGGAACCGAGCGGTCCGGTCGTACGCGCAGCGCTCCGCCGCTGAGGCCCTGCCGCAGAGGCCAGTTTCAGAGGCGCAGGAAGAGACCGTCGACCTGGAGCAGCGCGCCGGACCCGGAATCGGTGAACCCGGGCAGGATGTGGCAGAGCACCAGTCCCTGCTCGCGCAGGTGGGCGCAGAGCTCCAGGTAGTCGGTCTGGCCTTCGTACAGACCGCGGAGCGACATCTCGCTCTGCACCGCGACGGTGCGGGCCAGCGTCTCGGTGCCACCGAGCAGGATCGGCAGCTCGGTGCCCTGCACGTCCAGCTTCAGCCAGACGGCGCGACCGGGCACGCCGGTCAGCTCGTCGTCCAAAGTGGACACCTTGACGTCCTCGTGCGAGATCACCGAGCTCTTCGGGGCGGCCCGCACGTGCTCGTCACCGATCGGCAGCAGGCTGCTGCTGACGCTGTTCCGGCTGATCCGGAGCGTCGCGGTCCCCGAGGTGGGACCGAGCGCGACGGGCCGCACGTCCCAGTCCGGTGTCCGCATCGCGCGCTTCTGCAGCACGCCGGACGCCTCCGACTGGGGCTCGAAGGAGACGATCGTCCCGCGGTAGCCCAGGGACCGGACGAGATCCGCGTACTGGCCGGTGTTCGCGCCCACGTCGGCCACCAGATCGCACCGGCCGAGAACGTCGCGCTGCAGGTCCGCGAAGGACGAGCTGGAGCGCGTGACCTCATATCCCGCGGCTCGGAGCAGCCTCCGGACTGCCGTCTTCGCCGAAGATGTCAACGCCAACGATCGCGGCATGCCTGTCCGTTCTCTCTGGTGGCCGGGCGCCGTCGCGGAGGGCCGCGACGAACCGGACGATTTCCGTTCGGGCTGAGGACTGCGAGAGGTGGTGGGTCGCGTAGTCCCGCCCGGACTGGCCGAGCCGCGCGGACCGCTCCGGGTCGTCCACGAGCTCCTCGACGGCGCGCAGCAGGAGCGCGGGCTCGCCCGGCGGCACGGTGCGGCCGGCTCCGGAACGGGCCATCTCGGCCGCGGTCGCCCCGGCCTCGTGGGTCGCGGCCACCACGGGGCGGCCGGCGGCGAAGTACGAGGTGAGCTTGCTCGGCATGGACATGTTCAGCACCGACGGCCGCTCGTTCAGGATGAGGCAGTCGGCCGCGGCCAGCGCGACCGGATACTCGTCGTCCGGCAGCGGGTCGAGGAAGCGGAGGTTCGGCAGGCCCCGGGCCTGCGCCTCCAGGGCGCCCCGGGTGTTGCCGTCGCCCAGCAGGACGAAGGTCAGGTCGTCCCGGCGGCCGAGCGCCAGTCGGGCGGCCTCGATGACGTTCCCCAGGTCCTGCTTGAGGCCCATGTTGCCGGAGTGCAGGGCGATTCGCTGCGCACTGCTCCAGCCGAGAGCCCGGCGGGCCTCGTCCTTCGACAGCGCGGACGACCGGACGTGCGCGTAGTTGGGCAGGTGGTCGATCGCCGCCGTCGCGCCGGAGGCGACGATCAGCGGCACGTACGCATCGGTGATCACACCAACCCGCTGGGCCCGGCGGAGCGCGCGCGCCTCCAGCTGCGCGACCGCACTCGACACCCGCCGGCCACCCGGCATCCCGGACTGGGCCGCGGCCATTCCCATGAGGTCCTGGACGATGAGGCCGAGCGGTGCGCCGGAGGCGCGGGCGAGCGCGCCGGCGGTCGCCGCGCCGGCCAGGTTGGGCGTGACCCCGAGCACGACGTCGGGGCGGTCACCGCGGCAGGCCAGCCCGCTCGACAGCCGGAACGACAGCTCGTACAGCCCCCGGCGCGCCGCGTTCTGGGACGCCGGGACGAAGTGGCGGACCCGCGAGACCCGGACGCCGTTGCGCTCCTCGCGGTAGCGCAGCCGGACCCGCGAGCGGTACTCCGGGGCGACGGTCCACTGTGGATAGTGCGGGACGCCGACGACGGCGTGCACGGAGGCGCCGTGGGCGGCCAGGGTCTCGCAGAGGTCCGTCGTGTACGGCGCGATGCCGGTGGAGTCGGGCGCGTAGTAGATGCCGACGACGGTCACGGCCAGACCGGTCAGTGCTCCCGTCACGACACGAGGGCCTGGCGGTCGTCCGGGACGTCGAGCACGTCGCGGAACCAGCCGACGGTGCGGGCCAGCCCGTCCTCCAGGGTCACCCGGGGCTGCCAGCCGAGCTGGGTGCGGGCGAGCGTGATGTCCGGGCGGCGGACGGAGGGGTCGTCCTCGGGGCGGGGCACGAACCGGACCGGCGACGTCGCGCCGGCGATCGCGCGGATCCGGTGGGCCAGCTCCAGCACGGTCAGCTCGTGCGGGTTGCCGATGTTGACCGGTCCGGGCAGGTCCGAGCGCAGCAGCCGGACGAGGCCCTCGACCAGGTCGTCGACGTAGCAGACGGACCGGGTCTGGGAGCCGTCGCCGGCCACCGTGAGCGGCTCGCCCAGCAGCGCCTGCTTCAGGAACGTCGGGATGGCCCGGCCGTCGTCGGGCCGCATCCGCGGCCCGTAGGTGTTGAAGATGCGGACGATCGCGGTGTCCACACCATGGGTGCGGCGGTAGGCCATCGTCATCGCCTCGGCGAACCGCTTGGCCTCGTCGTACACGCCGGGGGGGCCGACCGGGTTGACGTGCCCCCAGTACGACTCCGGCTGGGGGTGGATCTGCGGGTCCCCGTACGTCTCCGAGGTGGAGGCGAGCAGGAAGCGGGCGCCCTTCTCCTTGGCCAGGCCCAGCCCGTGCAGGGTGCCGATCGAGCCGACCTTGAGGGTGGCGATGGGGCGGCGCAGGTAGTCCACCGGGGACGCCGGGGAGGCGAAGTGCAGGACCGCGTCGACCGGGCCCGGGACGTGCACGAAGTTGGTCACGTCGGTGCGGACCAGCCGGAACGAGGCGGAGTCCAGCAGGTGCGCGACGTTGGCGGCGGCGCCGGTGGACAGGTCGTCCAGGCACACCACCTCGCACCCGTCGGCCAGCAGCCGCTCGCACAGGTGCGAGCCGAGAAAGCCCGCACCGCCGGTCACCACGACGCGCATCCCCATGTGCAGTTCCCCCGTTGCCGCGATCGATCAGATGCGAACAGTAGCCGCTTGTCACTCTGAGTGCTATACGATCAGGGTTCCGGGGGGCGGGTCGGTCCAGTCAGGGCCGACCTGGGACGGGGGAACAGAGTGACGGAGCTGGCGTACGCGCCGGGGCGGCCCGGTGGCGGTGCCGACCGGCGGACCAAGACGGGGGCCACAGCGGCATCGCCGGTCGCCGGCGTCCTGCGCAGCCGGGTCTGGCAGACCCGCTGGACGGTCGCGCTGGCGCTCGCCGACGGCTTCCTGCTCTCGACCGCGCTGGTCGTCGCCGTCGTGGTGCGCTTCGGCGTCGAGCCGAGCGACGGGGAGACCGGCGGCCTGTCGTACGCGGCGGTGGCACTGTTCATCGCCGCCGGCTGGGCGCTGTCGCTCGGGATCGCCGGGGCGTACGAGACGCGGCACCTCGGCACCGGCGCGGAGGAGTACAAGCGGATCGCGGTCGGCACGTTCCAGCTCTGGGCCGTGGTGGCGATCGGCTGCTACGCGGCCAAGATGCAGGTGGCCCGGGGGTTCGTGGTGGTCGCGCTCCCGCTGGGGTTGCTGCTGCTGCTGGCCGGGCGGACGGCGGCCCGCCGGGTGCTGGTCTCGGCCCGGCAGCGCGGGCTGTCCCTGCACCGGGTCATCGTCATCGGCGACCGCCGGGCCGTCGTGAGCCTGGCCGCCGAGCTGCGGCGGGAGAAGGCGGCCGGCTTCGAGGTCATCGGCGCCTGCATGCCCGAGCCCGGGGACCGGTTCCGGGAGACCGACGAGCTGGCCGTGCTCGGCACGCTGGACGAGATCCCGGCCATCGTCCGCGAGCACGACGCGGACACCGTCGCGGTCGCCTCGGCCGTCGCCCCGGAGATCGTCCGGCGGCTGTCCTGGGGGCTGGAGGGCAGCGGCGTCGACCTGGTCGTCGCGCCGTCCGTCGTGGACGTCGCCGGCCCGCGGGTGTCCATCCGCCCGGTCGCCGGGCTGCCGCTGCTGCACGTCGACGAGCCCGAGTTCACCGGGGGCAAGCGGGTCACCAAGACGGTGCTGGACCGGATGCTGGCGGCGGTGGCGCTGGTGCTGCTGGCGCCGGTCCTCATCCCGGTCGCGATCCTGATCCGGGTGACCAGCCCCGGCCCGGCGCTGTTCCGGCAGACCCGGATCGGGCGGGACGGGCACGAGTTCAAGGTCTTCAAGTTCCGCACCATGTACGTCGACGCCGAGGCCCGGCTGGCCGAGCTGGCCGAGTCCAACGAGACCGACGGGCTGCTGTTCAAGATCGCCGGCGACCCGCGGATCACCCGGATTGGGCGGTTCCTGCGCCGCACCTCCATCGACGAGCTGCCGCAGCTGCTCAACGTCGTCCTCGGTGACATGTCGCTGGTCGGGCCGCGGCCGCTGCCGGTCAAGGACAGCGACTTCACCGGCGACGTCCGGCGCCGGCTGCTGGTGCGCCCCGGCATCACCGGGCTGTGGCAGGTCAACGGCCGGTCCGAGCTGTCCTGGGAGGACGCCGTCCGGCTCGACCTCTACTACGTCGAGAACTGGTCGATCGCGCTGGACCTGAGCATCCTCGGCCGGACGGTCGGGGCCGTGGTCCGCGGCACCGGCGCGTACTGATGGCCGACGAGCCCACGGTCGACGCGCTGCTGGAGATCCTCTGGACCACCGGCGGCAGCGACCTGCTGCTCACCCCCGGCACCAGCCCCCGGATCCGGGTCGACGGCGAGCTCCGCCCGGCCACCGACTCCACCCCACTGTCGCCTGTGGACACCGAGCGGATGGTCGGCTCGGTGCTGACCGCGGAGCAGTCCGCGCATTTCGCCGCCGGCGGCGACGTCGACTTCTCCTTCTCCTGGCGGGAGACGGCCCGCATCCGCGGCAGCGCCTTCCGGCAGCGCGGCACGGCCGCCCTGGCGCTGCGGCTCATGCCGTACCGGATCCCGTCCTTCGACGAGCTCGGGCTGCCGGAGTCGGTCCGCCGGCTGGCCACCCTGGAGCAGGGCCTGGTGCTGGTGACCGGGCCGACCGGCTCGGGCAAGTCGACCACGCTGGCGTCCATGGTGGACTGGGTCAACACCCACCGGGCCGTGCACGTGCTGACCATCGAGGACCCGATCGAGTATGTCCACCGGCACAAGCGGGCGGCGGTCAACCAGCGCCAGGTCGGCGAGGACACCGACTCCTTCTCCAACGCCCTGCGCAGCGCGCTGCGGGAGGACCCGGACGTCCTGCTGGTCGGCGAGATGCGCGACCTGGACTCGATCCGGTTCGCGCTGACCCTGGCCGAGACCGGCCACCTGGTGCTCGCCACCCTGCACACCAACAACACCGCCCAGGCCGTCGACCGGCTCGTCGACGTCTTCCCCGGCGACCAGCAGCCGCAGATCCGGCTGCAGCTGTCCGCGGCGCTGACCGGGATCGTGCACCAGCGGCTGCTGCCCCGGCCCGGCGGCGGGCGGGTCGCGGCGTACGAGGTGCTGATCGCCAACGGGGCCGTCCGCAACCTGGTCCGCGACGGCAAGACCAACCAGCTGCGCAACGTCATCGTCACCGGCACCCGGGACGGCATGCAGACGCTGGAGTCGTCGCTGAACGCCCTGCTGCGGCAGGACCTGATCAGCCGCGAGGACGCGGTCAGCCGGTCGCTGTTCCCGAGCGACCTGCTGCCGGGCTGAGCGGGGCCCGCTGGGCCGTGCGGGCCGCGCGGCGCCCGGCGGCGGGTCAGCCCGGCAGGTTCCAGCGCTGGTTCGTGCTGCTGCCGCAGTCGAAGATGAACAGCTGGGTGCGCAGCGGCGTCGTCGCGCTGGTGCTCAGGCACCGGCCGGACTGCGGGTTGAGCAGGGTGCCGTCCGACTGCAGCCTCCACACCTGCGCCCCGGTGTTGTTGCAGCCGTACAGCTGGACGACGGTGTTGTTGTTGCGGCCGCCGCCCTGCACGTCCAGGCAGCTGTCGAGCGC
>DATINN010000370.1:0-9182 GCA_035474175.1 Mycobacteriales bacterium
GCCCGGCGATCGCGCCCCGCCAGCGCCGGTGCAGCCCGAAGTAGGTGGCGACCACGCTGGTGGCCAGCGTCACCGCCGGCACCAGGTCGACGTGCGCCCCGTACGTGTCGTCCAGGCCGAGCTCGCGCATCGAGGTGGCGAACAGCGCCGAGTGCATCCGCTCCGGCCGGCCGTTGCCGTACTCGTCGGTCTGGATCTCCACCAGCGCCGCCTTGGCCCGCCCGGCCAGCCGCGGGATGGCCCAGGTGTGCGGGTCGGCCTCCTTGAGCTGGTAGATCGAGCGGTGCACGAGCATCTCCCGGACCTGGCCCAGGGAGGCCCGGCGCTGCACGTAGGAGGCGACCGACGGGCCGTCGTCGGCGTCGACCACGGCCGCCAGCGCCCGCGGCACCTCGGCCGGCTCCACCGGCTCGGGCGCGACCAGCGCGCGCAGCCCGGCCTCCAGCCGGGACTCCAGCCCGGCCCGGAAGGCCAGCAGCGACGGCTCCCACTCCCAGTCGTCGGACACGCCGGTCAGCCCGCGGTAGTGCAGCTCGTAGCAGACGTGCAGGGACAGCAGCAGGTCCTCATCGGTCAGCGGGTCCGCGTCGGTGACCGCGACCGGCGGCAGCGGCGCCATCGGGTGCGGTGGGCGGACCAGCGCGGCCAGCAGCGTGGCGCTGACCGGCCCGCGCGGGGCCGGGAGCGGCGCTGTGAGCTGTGTCGTCATGTCTCCCCCGGTCCGGGCCGGCGACGGTGCCGGCGCGCGTCCGCAGGAGTTCCCGTGTCGTACCGGGTCAAACTGTGCTCATGCCAGCAGCTGCTCGCGCAGCGAGGCCAGGGTCTTGGCCAGCAGGCGCGAGACGTGCATCTGGGAGATGCCGAGCTGGGCGGCGATCTGGGACTGGGTCTGGTTGCCGTAGAAGCGCAGCTGCAGGATCCGGCGCTCGCGCGGCGCCAGCGTGGCCAGCGCCGGCCCGAGCGACTCGTGCAGCTCCACGTCCAGCAGCGCGGTGTCCTCGCCGCCGAGGCTGTCGCCGAGGGTGCGGTCCTCCCCCATCGGGGTCTCCAGCGAGTCGGCCGTGTACGCGGCCGCGCAGTCCAGCGCCTCCAGCACCTTCTCCTCCGAGCGGCCGGAGCGGGCGACCAGCTCGGCCACGCTCGGGGCCCGGTTGAGCTCCTGGGTCAGCTCGGCGGCGTACCGGGTGATCTCGGCGGTCAGCTCCTGCAGGCCGCGGTGCACGTGCACGGCCCAGGTCCGGTCCCGGAAGTGGCGGCGGATCTCGCCCAGGATGGTCGGGGCGGCGTACGTGCTGAACTCCAGGCCGCGCTCCGGCTCGAACCGGTCCACGGCCTTGACCAGGCCGAGCGAGCCGGCCTGGAGCAGGTCGTCCATGGGCTCGCCGCGGTTGGCGTACCGGCGGGCGAAGTAGCGGACCAGCGGCAGGTGCTGCTCGACGAGCTCGGCCCGGATCCGGTCCCGCTCGGGGCTCTCCGGCGGCAGCTCGGCCAGCCGGGCGAACAGGACCCGGGCCCGTTCCCGGCTCGGGTTCGGGGGGCGGGTGGCGACCGGCACCGCGGTGGCGATCTCGAGGTCGGGTGGTGTGGCGAGAGCGGTCACGGCAACCTCTCGTACGGGCATGCGAAGGCGGCCCGCGAAAGTCTGGGTGGACGGCAACGCCGGGACCCGGTCCGCGGCGGCCGGATCGCTGCCGTCGGACTCCGGGGCGACACGGTGCTCGACCCGACGGCTGGCGTTCTCAACCGGTCTCACCGTACCCCGGTTGTCGCGGCTTGCAACATGTGCGACCCGCTTTGCACCTGATTCGCGCGGGTATGGGCGGGCACACTGCGGCCGTGGACTCCCGGCCGCTCGCGGTGATCGACATCGACGGGGTGGTCGCCGACGCGCGCCACCGGCTGCACCTGATCGAGGGCAAACCCCGGCGCTGGAGCGAGTTCTTCGCCGCCGCCGGGGACGACCCGCCGCTGGCCGACGGGGTGGCGCTGGTCCGGACGCTGGCCGCCGACCACGACATCCTGTGGCTCACCGGCCGCCCGGAGCGCAACCGGAAGCTGACCGTGAGCTGGCTGAAGGCACAGGGGCTGCCGGTCGAGCCGCTGCTGATGCGGCCCGACCGCGACTTCCGGCCGGCCCGGCTGACCAAGCGCGACGAGCTGCGCGCCCTGCGCGCGAAGCGGGAGATCGGGGTCGTGGTCGACGACGACCCGGACGTGATCGAGATGCTGGCCGCGGACGGGTTCCCGACCAAGCTGGCCGACTGGCTGCCGCACGGGCCCGCGCTGCGCTCGGCCCAGGAGTCCGACGGCCGGACATGAGCCGGGCGGGGGCGGTGCAGGCGTCATAGTCTGCTGGCATGCCCCCCGCGACCGCCCTGCCGCGCAACGACGTCCGGCAGTACGAGGGGCTGGCCGACCAGTGGTGGCAGCCGTACGGGTCGTTCGCGATGCTGCGCTGGATCGCCGCCGCCCGGGCCACCCTGCTGCCGCCGGCGCCCCGGCCCGGCGCCGTGCTGGTCGACCTCGGCTGCGGGGCCGGCCTGCTCGCCCCGCACGCGCAGCGGCTGGGCTACCGGCACGTCGGCGTCGACCTGGTCGGCACCTCGCTGCGGATCGCGGCCGAGCACGGCGTGCTGGCCGTGCGCGGCGACGTGCAGCGGCTGCCGATCGGCGACGGGGTGGCGGACGCGGTCTCGGCCGGCGAGATCCTCGAGCACGTGCCCGACCTGCGGGCCACCGTCGCCGAGGCCTGCCGGGTGCTGCGGCCGGGCGGCACGCTGGTGCTGGACACGATCGCCGACACCCGGCTGGCCAAGCTGATCGCCGTCGACATCGCCGAGCGGCTGCCGGGCGGGGCGCCGCCCGGGATCCACGACCCGGCCCTGTTCGTCAACCGGGCCGAGCTGCTGGCCGAAGCCGCCCGGCACGGCGTCCGGCTGACGCTGACCGGCATGCGGCCGCCGCTGCTGGGCATCCTGCGCTGGCTGGCCCGGCGGGATCCGGACCCGGCGATGCGGCCGACCCGCTCGACCGCGGTGCTCTTCCAAGGACACGGCCTCAAGGAGCCCACATGAGCCAGCTGGCTGACCCGGCGGCGGCGATCGAGGCCGCCCGCGGGCTGGCGCCGGTGTTCGCGGGGCGGGCGGCCGGGCACGACGCCGCCGGGGCCTTCCCGGCCGCCGACTTCGACGACCTGCGCGCGGCCGGGCTGCTCGGGCTGATGGTGCCGCCCCGCCTCGGCGGTCCCGGCGCCGGCTTCGCCGACTACGCCGAGGTCGCCATGGCCCTCGGCGCCGGCGCCGGCGCGACCGCGCTGGTGTTCAACATGCACGCCTCGGTGACCGGCGCGCTGGCCGGCACCCCGGACGACGTCGCCCGCGCCCTCGGCGTCCCCGAGTCCTACTTCGCCATGCGCGACGAGGCGCTGCGCCGGGCCGCCGACGGCGCCCTGTTCGCGGTGGCGATGAGCGAGCGCGGCGCCGGCAGCCGGCTGTCCCGGCTGACCACCGCGTACGAGCCGACGGAGAAGGGGTTCCGGATCACCGGGTCGAAGACGTTCGTCTCCGGGGCCGGGCACGCCGACCTCTACCTGGTCGCGGCCAAGCGCGCGGACTCCGACCCGGCCCAGGTCTCGCACTTCCTGGTCCCGGCCGGCCCGGGCCTGACCGTCGAGCGCACCTGGGACTCGATGGGCATGCGCGCCACCGGCAGCGACGACCTGCACCTGGACGTCGAGGTCGGCGCGGACGCGCTGCTCGGCGGCCTGGAGGGGCTGACCCTGCTGCTGGCCCAGGTGATGCCGCAGTGGCTCGTCGCCTCGTACGCGGCCGTGTACGTCGGGGTGGCCGAGTCCGCCGTCACCGCCGCCGTCGACCACCTGCAGAAGCGCGGCCTCACCCACCTGCCGGCCGTCCGGGCCCGGGTCGGCCGGGCCGAGACCGCCGTGGAGGCGGCCCGGCTGACCGTGCTGGAGGCGGCCCGGCGGGTCGACGCCGCCCCCGGCGACCCGGAGACCAACCGCTGGGTCTGGCGGGCCAAGCTGCTGGCCGGCGAGACCGCGATGGAGGTCGGGGCCTCGATGCTGGAAGCGGCCGGCACCTCGGCGACCCGGCGCGGCGCCCCGCTGGAGCGGATCTACCGCGACGCCCGCTGCGGCTCCCTGCAGCCGGCCACCTCGGACGTGTGCGCGGACTGGCTCGGCGCCGCCGCGCTCGGCCTGGACCCGGAGTCGACCGGGGTGTCGCGTTGGTAGGCCCGGCGCGGATCGCCGGGATGGGGCACGCGCTGCCCGCCCCGTACAGCCAGCAGTCGGTCTGGGACGGCTTCTTCGCCCGGCACTTCCAGGACGTGCCGCTGGCCGAGCAGCTGTTCACCCGCTCCGGCGTCCGGACCCGGCACACCGTCGCCAACCCGGTGTACGAGGACGTCTCGCAGTGGGGCACCGCCGCCCGGATGGAGCGCTACCTGGCCGAGGCGCTGCCGCTGGGCAAGGACGCGGTCGCGACCGCGCTGGCCGACGCCGGGCTGGCCGCCGCGGACGTGGGGCTGTTCGCGGTCGCCTCCTGCACCGGCTACGTCACCCCCGGCGTGGACATCCGGCTGGCCCGCGACCTCGGCATGTCCGACCGGGTCCGGCGGCTGTTCGTGGGTCACATGGGCTGCTACGCGGCGATCCCGGGGCTGGGCTCGGTGGCCGACTTCACCGCCGCCCGCGGCCGCCCGTCGGTGCTGCTGTGCCTGGAGCTGACCAGCCTGCACATCCAGCCGCCGACCACGGACGTGGACCAGGTCGTGGCGCACGCGCTGTTCGCGGACGCGGCCGCGGCGGTGGTGCTGCAGCCCTCGGACGGGCCCGGGTTCGAGGTCGTCGACGTCGTCGCGCAGACCGACCCGAGCACCGCCGAGTACATGACCTGGGACGTGACCGACCTCGGCTTCCGGATGGGGCTCTCGCCGCGGGTGCCGGCGGTGCTGGCCCGGCACGTGCGGGGCGTGGTGGACGAGCTGCTGGCCGCCCACGACCTCACCCTGAGCGACGTGGACGGCTGGGCCGTGCACCCCGGCGGCCGCCGCATTCTCGAGGTCGTGCAGCGCCGGCTGGAATTGCCCGACGGCGCTCTCGAGCATTCGTACGGGGTGCTGCGCGATCAGGGCAACTGCTCTTCGGCCACCGTGCTCCTGGTGCTGGAGCGAATGCGCGCGGCCGGAACGGTCGAGCCCGGCCGGCACCTCGTCGCGCTGGCTTTTGGTCCAGGTCTGACCCTCTATGCCGCGCTGCTGCGGGCGGTCTAGCGGCGGTTGGCGCGCATGGCGTAATGGAACACTCTGTCCGGATCTTGCGTTGCAAGTTTTACCAGTTCGTTGCCGGTAAAGTTGCGCGTATCAAGTGCCGGGATCGAACCTCGTTAGTACTGTGACCGTGAACACAAACAACAGAGCAACCTGACAGTCGACCGGAGCAACAGCCATGTGCCCGCATCACCCAGCGTGTCCGACCTCGGACGCCGCCGACCGCGACGCCGCCGCCGTCGTCGCCAGCCATCCGGAGCAGGGGTGGAGCCTCCTCTGCAACGGGATCGTGCTGTTCGAGGACTGCGGCGAGATCCTGCCGGACGGACGCTGCATCGGCGCTCGGCGCGCACCGACCAAGGTGCTGCGCGTCGCCTGAGGTCCTCCGCGGCCTCCGGCCCGGCAACGTCCGCCGGGCCCCATTCCCAGCTACCGCCTTTCCCGGACCGGGCCTTCCAGCCCGGTCCTCGCTGTGTGTGCGGCCGGGATGGCACCATTCCTCCGATGACCGATCCCACGCCGCACCTGCGCCAGCTCGCCCGGCTGCGCCGCGTCCGGGACCGGATCGACCGCGACTACGCGCAGCCGCTGGACGTCGAGGCGCTGGCCCGCGGCGCGCACATGTCGGCCGGCCACCTCTCCCGCGAGTTCAAGGCCGCGTACGGCGAATCGCCGTACTCCTACCTCATGACCCGCCGGATCGAGCGGGCCATGGCGCTGCTGCGCCGGGGCGACCTGAGCGTCACCGAGGTCTGCTTCACCGTCGGCTGCGCGTCGCTGGGCACGTTCACCACCCGGTTCACCGAGCTGGTCGGGATTCCGCCCGGTGCGTACAAGCGGCAGGCCGAGGGACCGGCGCTGCCGTCGTGCGTGACCCGGGAGGTCACCAGGCCCGTCAGGAATCGAGAAGTCCCGGCCGGGCGCCCGCCTCTAGCGTGAGCGGCATGGACATCACGATCGCCTCCAGCTTCCTGCCCCAGGACGACCCCGAGGCCGCCACCGCCTTCTACCGGGACACGCTCGGCTGGGAGGTCCGCAACGACGTCGGCTACAACGGTCTGCACTGGATCACCGTCGGGCCGCCCGGGCAGCCCGACGTCTCGGTCGTGCTGTCCCCGCCGGCCATCACCCCCGGCCTCACCGAGGACGAGCGCCGCATGATCGTCGACATGATGGCCAAGGGGACGTACGGGAAGCTGCTGCTGGGAACCAAGGACCTCGACGCCGCGTTCGAGCGCGTGCAGGCCGGCGACGCCGACATCGTCCAGGAACCCACCGACCAGCCGTACGGGGTGCGCGACTTCGCGGTCCGCGACCCCGCCGGCAACGAGATCCGGATCCAGCAGACCGGCTGAGGATCCAGCAGACCGGCTGAAAGGAAAGCATGACCCACGCCGCCGACTCCCACGACCGGATCCGGGTCCACGGCGCCCGGGTCAACAACCTCAAGGACGTCAGCATCGAGCTGCCCAAGCGGCGGCTGACGGTGTTCACCGGGGTGTCCGGCTCGGGCAAGAGCTCGCTGGTCTTCGGCACGATCGCGGCCGAGTCGCAGCGGCTGATCAACGAGACCTACAGCGCGTTCATCCAGGGGTTCATGCCGACGCTGGCCCGGCCCGAGGTCGACGTGCTCGACGGGCTGACCACCGCGATCATCGTGGACCAGCAGCGAATGGGGGCCGACCCGCGCTCCACGGTCGGCACCGCCACCGACGCCAACGCGCTGCTGCGGATCCTGTTCAGCCGGCTGGGGAAGCCGCACATCGGCTCGCCCCAGGCGTTCTCCTTCAACGTCGCCTCGGTCAGCGGCGCGGGCGCGGTGACCCTGACCAAGGGCGGCCACCAGGTCAAGGAGCGCCGCAGCTTCAGCATCACCGGCGGCATGTGCCCGCGCTGCGAGGGCCGCGGCTCGGTCACCGACATCGACCTCACCGCCCTCTACGACGCGGACAAGTCGCTCAACGAGGGTCCGTTCACGATCCCCGGCTACACCATGGACGGCTGGTACGGCCGGATCTTCATCGGCTCCGGGCTCTTCGACCCGGACAAGCCGATCGCCCGCTACACCAAGCGGGAGCTGACCGACCTGCTCTACAAGGAGCCGATGAAGATCAAGGTCGAGGGCATCAACCTCACGTACGAGGGGCTGATCCCGAAGATCCAGCGCTCCATCCTGAGCAAGGACGTCGAGTCGCTGCAGCCGCACGTGCGCGCGTTCGTGGAGCGGGCGGTCACGTTCACCACCTGTCCGGACTGCTCCGGCACCCGGCTGTCGGCCGAGGCCCGCTCGTCGAAGATCGACGGGATCAGCATCGCCGACGCCTGCGCCATGCAGATCAGCGACCTGTCCGGCTGGGTGCGCAAGCTGGACGAGCCGTCGGTGGCGCCGCTGCTGGAGACGCTGCAGCACACGCTCGACTCGTTCGTCGAGATCGGGCTGGGCTACCTGTCGCTGGACCGGCCGGCCGGCACGCTGTCCGGCGGCGAGGCCCAGCGGACCAAGATGATCCGGCACCTGGGCTCGTCGCTGACCGACGTCACCTACGTCTTCGACGAGCCCACCATCGGCCTGCACCCGCACGACATCCAGCGGATGAACGAGCTGCTGCTGCAGCTGCGGGACAAGGGCAACACCGTGCTGGTGGTCGAGCACAAGCCCGAGGCCATCGCGATCGCCGACCACGTCGTCGACCTCGGGCCGGGCGCCGGCACCGCCGGCGGCGAGATCGTGTACGCCGGGAGCCTGGACGGGCTGCGGGCGGCCGGGACCCTGACCGGGCGGCACCTGGACGACCGGGCCGCGCTGAAGCCGGCGGTCCGGCCCTTCTCCGACGTCCTCCCGGTGCGCGGCGCGTCGTTGCACAACCTGGTCGGCGTCGACGTCGACATCCCGCTCGGGGTGCTGGTCGTGGTGACCGGGGTGGCCGGGTCGGGCAAGAGCTCGCTCATCCACGGCTCGGTGTCCGGCCGGGACGGGGTCGTCACCGTCGACCAGGCCGGGATCAAGGGGTCGCGGCGGAGCAACCCGGCGACGTACACGGGGTTGCTGGAGCCGATCCGGAAGGCGTTCGCGAAGGCCAACGGGGTGAAGCCGGCGCTGTTCAGCGCCAACTCCGAGGGCGCCTGCCCCAACTGCAACGGGGCCGGCGTGGTCTACACCGACCTCGGGCTGATGGCCGGGGTCGCGACGACGTGCGAGGTGTGCGAGGGCAAGCGGTTCGAGGCGTCGGTGCTGGACTACCACCTCGGCGGGCTCGACATCAGCGAGGTGCTGGCGCTGCCGGTGTCGGCGGCGCGGTCGTTCTTCGGGTCCGAGGCCCGCATCCCGGCCGCGCACAAGATCCTCACCCACCTGGACGAGGTCGGGCTCGGCTACCTGTCGCTGGGGCAGCCGCTGACCACGCTCTCCGGCGGCGAGCGGCAGCGGCTCAAGCTGGCCACCCACATGGGCTCCGACGGCGGCGTCTACGTGCTGGACGAGCCGACCACCGGGCTGCACCTGGCCGACGTCGAGCAGCTGCTCGGGCTGCTCGACCGGCTGGTCGACGCGGGCAAGTCGGTTCTCGTCATCGAGCACCACCAGGCCGTGATGGCGCACGCGGACTGGATCATCGACCTCGGCCCGGGCGCGGGTCACGACGGCGGGCGCGTCGTGTTCGAGGGCACGCCGGCCGAGCTCGTCGCCGACCGCACCACGCTCACCGGCGAGCACCTCGCCGGCTACGTCCGGCACTGACCCCGTGCGGCGCTGAGCCTCCGGCGCCCGTGCGGCGCTGAGCCTCCGGCGCCCGTGCGGCGCTGAGCCTCCGGCGCCCGTGCGGCGCTGAGCCTCCGGCGCCCGTGCGGCGCTGACCGGGTCGGCGCCGCACGGACCGGGCTCAGTCCTCGTACGC
>DATINN010000371.1:0-6420 GCA_035474175.1 Mycobacteriales bacterium
AACCACGGCTTCGTCGGGGACATCTTCACCGTCAACGGCACGGCGTACCCGACCCTGGAGGTCAAGCGGCGCAAGTACCGGCTGCGCTTCCTGGACGCCTCGATCGCCCGGATCTACGACTTCAAGCTGATGACCTCGACCGCCGGCCCCAAGACCGCCATCTCCCAGGGCTTCCAGGACGTGGAGATGCAGGGCCAGTGGCGGATCCAGGACGGCCAGCAGTGCATGAAGTGGACCGAGATCGCCGACGACGGCGGGCTGCTGCCGGTGCCGATCGTGCGGGACTCCTTCGAGCTGTGGCCGGCCAAGCGCCGTGAGCACATCGTCGACTTCACCAAGTACCAGGACGGCTCGCCCACCAGGAAGGGCGACGTCATCTACCTGACCAACGTCATGCGGATGCCCGACGGCCGCATGTGGTCCAACTCGCAGCGCTTCCTGCCCGACCCGAAGTACAAGATCCCGGTGATGAAGATCGTCATCGGCGACGACGCCCCCGACGCCAGCGCCGTCCCGGCGGCGATGCGGGACCTTCCGCCGCTGCCGTCGAACTGGAAGAACCTGCTCGACGACCGGCTGATCTTCGAGGTCACCCGCGGCAGCGTCGGCGGTGAGCTGGAGTGGCTCATCAACGGCAAGGCGTTCGACCCGACGGTGGACGCGACCAGCCTGAAGAACAAGCTGAACCACTCGTACAAGGCCTCGCCGAAGAAGAACTCCTTCAACCTGTGGGAGGTCCGCAACGGCGGCGGCGGCTGGGTGCACCCCTTCCACCTGCACATGGAGGAGCACCGCACCGTCATGCGCAACAACAAGGACGTCAGCGTGACCCCTGACGCCGCCCACCCCGACGACAAGTCGCGCGAGGACCTCATCGCCCTCGACCCGAGCGAGTCCGTGATCATCTACCGCGGGTTCCGTGACTTCGTCGGCCCGTACGTGGCGCACTGCCACAACCTGGCCCATGAGGACCACGCCATGATGTTCGGTTGGAGCATCACGTAGACCTCGGCGGTCAGACACCTCCAGCGGCCCGGCCGCTGCCCGTCCCCTCCCAGGGCGGGCAGCGCCGGGCCGTCGCCGTCGCTCACACCGGGTGGTAGTTGCGCTCGATCGACTGCTGGACGCGGGACCAGTCGGCGGTCGGGTCGAGGCCGAGCACGCCGGCCCAGGCCGGCACCAGCTCCTCCTGGTAGCGGTGACCGTGCCCGGCCGGCGTCGTGCCGGCCACCATCAGGTCGACGGTCAGCTGCCAGAACGTCGCGAACGTGGTGAAGCTCATCTGCGGCAGGTCGGTGCCGGCCCGCTCGGTGATCCAGTCCGGCTCGGTCGTCAGCAGGTCCGGCGACCAGCGCGCGATCGGGTCGGAGGCGTGCTGGACGTACGCGACCCGCGGGGCCGACCAGGGGCCGTAGGCGCGGCCGTACAGGTCGCGGGTGAGGTCGGCCGGGCTGGAGGCGAAGCGGATGTGCTCGCCGTCGCCGATCACCGGCACCACCTCGGGCGAACCGCGCCGGCGCTCGGAGTTGAGGGTGCGCAGCAGCGGGGTGAAGTTGGGGGTGCCGACCCAGACGGCGCCGTCGATGCGGGTCAGCATGTCCTCCGGGTCGGTGAAGGCGGCCTGCCCGCCGTACGCGCCGAGTGACTCCCCGCCCAGCAGCAGCCGGGGCCGGCGGCCGGCCGGCCGGGTGGCCAGCTCGGCCTCCACTGTGGACAGCAGCAGCCGGCCGGCGGTGGCCGGCGTCCTGCGGTCGGTGAGCAGCGCCACCGGGCTGGGCAGGTACGAGTACTGCATGGCGGCGATAGCGGAGTCGCCGCCGGTGAGGTATTCGATCGAGGACGCCGTCCACTCGTCCACCCAGCCGCGGCCGGTGGTGGTCATCAGGGCCAGCACCGAGCGGTCGAACGCGCCGGTCCGGCGCAGCTCCGCCACCACCGCGTCGGCGACCTGCTCGACCGTGCGGCCGCCGGAGAGCCCGGCGTACACCCGGATCGGCTCGATGGCCGGCTTGCCGGTGGCGGCGGTGATCGCGGCCGGGGAGGAGCCGTCGGCCACGAAGGCCTGGCCGTTGCGGCCGAGCGAGGCCCAGGACTCGGCCGAGGCCGGGCTGCCCGAGCGCAGCGGCGAGGTCGGCGCCACCCGGCCGTCCGGCGGCCGGGAGTTCACGGCCGCGGCCTTCGCGCCCAGGTGGTCCATCGTCCGCCGGTAGAGCACCGAGTCGGTCAGCACCAGCACCAGGGCCGCCACCAGCAGCGCGGCCAGCGAGGTCGCGACCCACGGCCGCAGGAAGCGCTGACCGAGCCGGGAGCCGCGCCGGACCAGGGCCCGCAGCCCCCGCGCGGCCAGCACGACCAGCACGAAGACCAGCGCGGTGGCCAGCAGCCCGAGCACGAGCGTGAGCGGCCCCGGTACGGGTGCCTGGACCAGCCGCGCGGTCTCCCGCTGCCACTGCAGGCTCCACAGCCAGACCAGGCCGACGATCGTGCCGAACAGGATCCAGCCGGTCCGGCGCAGCCGCCGGGCCCAGACCGGCGCCATCGTGACCCGCAGCTGGATCCGGTCCCGGACCCGGCGCCCGAGCCAGCTCCCGGCCAGCCCGAGGCCGTACCCGTAGGCCGTGCACAGTCCACTTGCGACACCCTGCAGGTACCACCGGTGCGGGATCAGGCTGGGGGTGATCGAGGCCAGGAAGAACCAGGCCGCCACGACCAGCGCGGCGGTCCGGCCGGGATGCCTGCGGGCCGGCTTCTCCAGCGGTGGTGCCGGTTTCTCCGCGACCGCGATGCCCATCGCCGGCTCCGATCTGGTCCGGGATCCTTGCCGCCACGGTGGCAGCGGGTCCTCCGGCGGAGAAGGCGGTTTTCTGGTCGGTCAGCCGGCCGGGACCGGGATCTCGGCCCGGACCCGGGTGCCGCCGCCGGACGGGCTCCACACCCGCAGCCGGCCGTCGAGCGCCTCGACCCGGTCCGACAGCCCGCGCAGCCCGGTGCCGCGGCCGGTGTCGGCCCCGCCGACGCCGTTGTCGGTGACGACCACGACCAGCGCGCCGCCGGAGACGCGCACGTCGATCGAGGCGCTGGTGGCCAGCGCGTGCTTGCCGGTGTTGGCCAGGCTCTCGCAGACCACGTAGTAGGCGGCGACCTCGATGTTCTCCGGCAGCCGGGGCAGGTCCTCGACCCGCAGCCGCAGCGGCATCGAGGTCCGGGCGGCCACCGACTCCAGCGCGACGGCCAGCCCGTGGCTGCTGACCACCGCCGGGTGGATGCCGCGGGCGATGCCGCGCAGCTCCTCCATGGACACGGTCACCTCGCGCCGGGCGTGCTCGATCCGGCGCCGCGCCTCCGGGTCGGCCAGCTCGCCCTGCAGCAGGCCCAGCTCCAGCGCCAGCGCGACCAGCCGCTGCTGGGCGCCGTCGTGCAGGTCGCGCTCCAGCCGGCGGCGCTCGTCCTGGGCCGCCTCGACCAGCCGGGCCCGCGACCCGTGCAGGTCCTGCAGCCGGGCCAGCAGCTCGGCCTGCAGCCGCGCGTTCTCCAGCGCGATCGCGGCCGCGGCCCCGACGGCGGCGACCAGCTCGGGCTCCTCGGCCAGCGAGGGGTCGTACATCAGCGCCGCCAGCGGCTCCCCGCGCTGCTCCAGCACGGTGACCGTGCGCCGGGGGTCGCCGGTGGCCGGCAGCGTCACCGGGTCGCCGTGGCCGTCGGCCCAGCCGCCGCGGCCGGGCAGCCAGTAGGCGACGGTCAGCGAGTCGTCCCGCAGCGCCCGGGCGATGAGGTCACGCAGGTCCGCCGGCGGGCCGTCGTTGAGCCGCACCACCATCTCGGCCACCCCGGACCGGGCCAGCCGGGCGTCCAGCAGGCCGAGGAGGAAGGCCAGCGGGGCCAGCCCGACGACGCCGAAGGTGATCAGCCGGATGACCTCGAACGCCGGCAGCTGCAACGCGCCCGCCGTCAGCAGTGCCGCCACCATGATCAGCGCGGCCCCGAACGAGTCGACCAGCAGCGCCACCGCCCGGCGCGGGGCCGGCCCGGAGCGCCGCCGCAGCCACAGCGCCGCCACCGCGACCAGCGACAGCGCCGACAGCGAGAGCAGCTGCACGTTCTGCAGGACCTCGGCCACCTCGGGCCGGGCGGTGAGGCTGAGCAGGTTGCGCCCGTCGAAGCCGCCGAAGGCGAGGATCGCCACCTGCAGCACCAGCGCGGCGGCGTACCCGGCGGCGACGAGGAGGCGGCGCACCCGGCCGGTCACCCGCCCGGTCGGGTACGCCAGGAACACGTGCAGCCACAGCGCCGGCAGCAGCAGGTCGCAGAGCTGGCCGACGGTGTTCAGCAGCGGTGGGTCGGCCCACTGCAGCGTGGAGATCGGGGTGACCAGCCCGGCCACGATCAGCAGCGGGCCGAACCGGCTGTCCGGGCGGTGCCGCCAGGCGATCATGCCGGCCCCGATGAACGGCAGCGACGTCCAGGCCAGCAGCACCACCCGCAGCTCCCGCTGATAGAGCTCGGGGGTGGCGGAGGCCAGCAGCACCGTGCCGGCGGTGGCGACCGCGGCGGCCAGCCCGACCGCCCAGAGGACGGCCGGTGCCGGGGGCACGCCGCGCCCACCGAGGGTCAGCGCGCCGTGCCGTCCCAGTGCCATGCCGGACCTCCCCGTCACCGCGGGAACCGATCCGCACGGACCAGCGCCAGGCTTGCCGGATCAACCTACGCCCGGACGTCCCGTTCCGGGAGCACCCTGCTCGTTCGTCCACCTCGGAGCCCGGCGGCGGGTGGCCAGCGGCAGCACGATCAGCAGCAGGCCGCCGAGGAAGAACACCGCGCCGAGGGCGAACAGGACCCCGGTGGCCCAGCGCAGCACCGGCAGCGTGCCGCCGAGATCGACGTCGGCGCTGACCGCGGGGGAGCCGTCGGCGTTCATCACCACGACGGTCCAGTCCCCGCCGGAGACGTCCCACTCCAGGGTCCGGGTGGCGGTGCCGGAGTCGCTGCGGTCCCAGAAGGTCAGCTCGCCCGGGCCGCTCGCCGGGGCGGACCCGGCGCGGTCGGTGTAGCGGACGTCGGACCCGTCGCCGTCGATGTCGCTGACGTCGGCGTGCGCGACGCCCCGGAGGTAGCCGTCGACGTCGGCGGTGCGGGCGATGCCGACGAACACGGGCTTGGCCGGGTCGCTGCCGGTGGCCCGGATCCGCACCGTGCCGAGCAGGCCGCGGGCGTACGCCTCGTCCGGGCCGCGCACGTCGACGCCGACGTCGGGCACGGTCACCGCGTACGAGCCGGTGGCCAGGGTGGCCGGGCGGGTGGTGAGGAAGCCGTCGGCGCGGGAGTGCCCGGCCACCGCGACGGCGGTGGCGGCGAGCAGCAGCCCCACGCCGATCAGGGTGGTGACCGCGCCGATGACGATCATGGCGATCTGGCCGCCGGTGAGCGGGCCGCGGCCCCGGGCGGGACGGGTCTGGACGGTGCTGGTCATGGCGATCTCCTCGATCCGGTCGTGGGATCAGGGCCGGCCCGGCGTTGCCGCCGACCAGGCCGAGTTGAGGCCGCTCTGCATGTAGGCCAGCAGGGCGGGGCTGAACACGATGGCGAGCACCAGGCCGAGCCAGCCGTTGACCGGCACCCGGCGGTGCAGCCGCTGCGCGGCCTGGATCCGCTGGAACGTGGTGACGGTCGTCCAGATCGCCGGCACGGCCAGGATCGCGCCCGGGAACAGGGCGAGGGTGGAGCGGGCCGGGTCGTGGCCGAGCTCGGTCCGGCCCAGGGCCTGGCCGTGCTCGGCCATCTCCCGGTTGACCTGGTACCACCAGACGATCTGGTAGACGCCGAGCGTGATGATCGTGAAGACGGCGACCAGGACCGGGCTGCGCAGCCTGGCCTCGGTGCCGGAGGACAGCCGGACCGGCCCGTAGGTGACGACCGCGCCCTGGTACGGCGGGGCGGACGGCGGGGGCTGGTACGGCGGGGCCGGCGGGCCGGCCTCGTAGCGGGGGGCCGCGGAGTCGTACTGGGGCGCGGCGGTCGGCTCGGACATGGGACCTCCCGGGATTTCGATGCCCTCACGCTGGCAGCGGCGCCGACCGGCGGACAGGCGGCAGACCCGTCGGTGCCGGGGCGGTTTTCTGGTGGTCGCCGCGGCGGTAACGTCCCGGTCCGTGCGGGTCGCCATCGCCGAGGACAGCCTGCTGCTGCGGGACGGGCTCGTCCGGCTGCTGTCCAGCGCCGGCCTGGAGGTGGGCATCCAGTGCGGGACCGCGGACGAGCTGCTGGTGCGGGTGGCGGCCGACCCGCCGGACGTGGTCATCCTCGACATCCGGCTGCCGCCGACGCACACCGACGAGGGCATGTGCGCGGCGCTGCACATCCGCGAGAAGCTCCCGGACGTCGGGGTGCTGGTGCTCTCGCAGTACCTGGAGCTGGGGCTGGCCG
>DATINN010000372.1:0-5123 GCA_035474175.1 Mycobacteriales bacterium
GCGCTGGCCGTCTTCGTGCTGGTGGGCAGCCTCGGGCTGGCGGCGCCGGCGCTGGCCCGGCGGGCTCTCGGGGACCGGTCCGGACCCGTGCTGGACGCGGCCGACCGGTGGATGGCGCGCAACAGCGCGCAGATCATGGCAGCCGTGCTGGCCGTGCTCGGCGTCGTCCTGCTGTCGGAGGGCCTGGCTGCGCTGTGAGGTGCCGGTCACCCGAAACGAACGAGGACCCGGCCGGGCGCCGCTACTAGCGTCCGGCTCGGCGACTGACCGGCCACGAGCGACTGACCATCCACACGCGACTCCAGAAATGCCGGAAGGACGGTAGCCCCATGGGCGCACCAGGGTCGACGATCGACGTCACCCCCTCGATCGGACGGCTGTACGGCCTGCTGGTCTCGGTCGGCACCGAGGTCAAGCCCGGCACCGCCGAGGCGATCGGGTGGCTGGTGGGCGTCGACGGCCCGGTGCCCGCGGAGGTCGACGTCGACCGTGCCGGCCTGGCCCGCTGCGGCTTCACCGGGGACGTCGGCCAGTGCCTGGTGCTGCCCGGCCCGAACGGGACCGTCCAGCTCGTGGCCGGCATCGGCGCCGAGGAGGCCGCCTCGGCCACGGTCCTGCGGGACGCGGCCGCGAGCCTGGTCCGGGCCGTGCCACAGCTCGGCGCCCTCGCCGTGCACCTGCCCGGCGGCGGTGCGGTGCCGGTCGCCGACGCGGCCGGTGCGGTGGTGGAGGGCCTGATCCTCGGCCGTTACCACTTCCACGTCCGCAGCGCCGACGACACCCGGGAGCTGTCCGAGCTGACCCTCGTCGCCGGGAGCGACGCGGTCGCGGATGCGGAGGCCGGCGCCCGGCGCGGCCGCGTGATCGCCGAGGCGACGTCGCTCGGCCGGGACCTGGCGAACTGCCCGGCCGGCTACCTCACCGCGACCCGGATCGGCCAGGTCGCGCAGGAGGCGGCAGAACGGGCCGGCCTGCAGGTCGAGGTGTTCGACAAGGCCGCGCTGGTCGGACTCGGCTGCGGCGGCCTGCTCGGCGTCAACGCCGGCAGCGTCGAGCCGCCGACGATGGTGAAGCTCACGTACCGGCCCGACGGCGGGACCCGGGGCCACCTCGGCCTCGTCGGCAAGGGGATCATGTACGACTCCGGCGGGATCGCGCTGAAGCCCGCCGACGCCAGCCACTCGCAGATGAAGAACGACATGACCGGGGCCGGCGTCATCCTCGCGGCCATGACCGCCCTGCGGGCGCTGTCCTGCCCGGTGACGGTCACCGGCTGGCTGATGTGCACCGACAACATGCCCTCCGGATCCGCGACCCGGCTCGGTGACGTCCTCACCATGCGCGGCGGGAAGCGCGTCGAGGTGCTCAACACCGACGCCGAGGGCCGGCTGGTCATGGCGGACGCGCTCGTGCTCGCGGTCGAGGACGGCGTGGACGCGATCGTGGACATCGCCACCCTGACCGGACAGTGCCTGCGGACGTTCGGCACCGAGATCGCCGGGGTGATGGGCACCGACCAGGCGCTCGTCGACCAGGTCGTCGCCGCCGGGGACGCCGTCGACGAGCCGGTCTGGCAGCTGCCGCTGGCCCGCCGGTACCGCAACCAGCTCGACTCGCCGATCGCCGACCTGACCAACATGGGCGGCCCGAACGCCGGCTCCATCACCGCGGCGCTGTTCCTGGCCGAGTTCGTCGGCGGCACCCCGTGGGCGCACGTCGACATCGCCGGCACCGCACAGTCCGATGTGGACCGGACCTGGCGCACCAAGGGCGCGACCGGGTTCGGCACGCCCCTGCTGATCGAGCTGGCGACCCGGTTCGCCGCCCGGGAGCGCTGATCCCGATGGCCGGCAAGCACGTCACCGACACGTCGACCTCCGAGCTGCCGGCCGAGCCGGGACGCGGGTTCACCCAGCGGCTGCTGGACGGGATCGAGCGGGTCGGGAACAAGGTCCCGCACCCGGCGATCATCTTCGCCGGCCTCTGCGTCTTCGTCATCCTGCTGTCCGCCGTGCTCAGCCTGTTCAGCGTCAGCGTCACGCACGAGGTCGCGGAGTCCGTGCCGACGGCCCAGGTCTCCCAGCAGATCACCGACGAGATCGAGGGCGGCACCCAGAACCCCGATGCCGTCAACAAGCTGCCCGACTCCGCCGCCACCGACATCGCGATCAAGACCGAGACCACGGAGATCAAGAGCCTGCTGTCGCTGGACGGGATCCGCTTCCTGTTCACCTCGCTCGTCGACAACTTCGCCGGCTTCAGCGTCGTGGCCGTGATCCTGGTCGCGATGCTGGGTGTCGGGGTGGCCGAGGAATCGGGTCTGATGGGAGCGCTGATCCGACGGCTGGTGAAGGTGGCGCCACGCTGGGCGCTCACCTCGATCATCGTCTTCGTCGGAGTGCTGTCCAGCATCGCGTCCGACGCCGGCTACCTCATCCTGATACCCCTCGCCGCCGCCGCGTTCCGCAGCGTCGGCAAGCATCCGCTGGCCGGGCTCGCCGCCGCGTACGCCGGCGTCGCCGCCGGGTTCGCGGTCAACATCCTCATCACCCCCAGCGACGGCGTCCTGACCGAGGTCACCAACGAGGCGATCCACCTCGTCGACCCCGGAACCTCCATCGGCATCACGTCGAACCTGTGGTTCAACCTCGCCTCCACGATCTTCGCGACCGTGGTGATCGTCCTGGTGTCGTCCCGGCTCATCGAGCCACGGCTGGGTCGGTACGTGCCGGAGCGGGCGGTCGCCCTCGCCGGCACCGGCGGCACCGCAGAGAGCGGCACCGCAGAGAGCGGCACCGCGGAGACGGGGAACACGGGGACGGGGAACGCGGGATCCGGCGGCGGCACCGGCGAGGTCGAGCCGGCGGCGGAGGACGCGATCGATCCGGTGCTGGAGTCGCGCGGCCTGCGCTACGCCGGGTACGCCGTGCTCGCCGCTCTGGCGGTCGTCCTGCTGCTGGCCGTCCCGTCCTGGGGGCCGCTGCGCAACGCGGACACGGGATCGCTGATCGACGACGCCCCGCTCATGACGAGCCTGATCGTCATCATCACGATCATCTTCCTGCTCGCCGGCATCGGCTACGGCCGCGGCGCCGGGACGCTCACCACCAGCACCGGCGTCATCAACGCGATCACCAACACCTGGGCCGGCCTGGCCGGCCTGCTGTTCATGCTGTTCCTGATCAGCCAGTTCATCGCGTACTTCAACTACTCCAACATGCCCGTCGTGGCGTCCGTGGGGATGGCCGACCTGCTGGAGCGAGCCGACATCGGCGCCGTCTGGCTGCTCATCGGTTTCATCCTGGTCATCGCGCTGCTGGACATCATCATCCCGGGGATGCTGCCGAAGTGGGCGATCTTCGCCCCGGTCTTCATCCCGCTGTTCATCCGCCTGGACGTCGCCCCGCAGACCCTGCTGGCGGCCTACCGGGTCGGCGACTCACCGATGAACGTGGTCACCCCGCTCATGGTCTACCTGCCGTTCATCGTCATCGTGGCCCAGCGGTACCGCCGCAGCGCCGGCCTCGGCACGATCATCTCGCTGATGATCCCGTACGCCCTGATCGTGCTGGTGAGCTGGGTCGCGTTCTTCGCCGTCTGGTTCCTGCTCGGCCTGCCCATGGGACCCGGCTATCCCTCGCACCTCTGACCCCCGACCGAATCGGAAGGTGAACCGTGTCGACTGCACCCACCGCCCCCGACGCCGGAGCCCGGCAGCCCACGATGACGGTGCGGCGGACCGGCTGGGACGTCCTGCTCGGCCTCCTGCTGATCGTCACCGGGGTCGTCGTCCTCGGCGACGTGGTCATCGCCAGCGTCGTGTCGATCCTCTTCGTCGGCTGGACCATGCTCATCGGTGGAGCGGCGGCCGTCCTCGTGGCGCTGTTCCGGATCGGCCAGGACGGCTTCTGGATCGGCCTGTTCGGCGGTGCCATCACCTTCGTGACCGGGCTCGTGTTCGTCCGGTATCCCGGGACGACGCTGCTGACGCTCATGCTCGTCACCGGGGCCCTGCTCATCCTCGGCGGGCTGGTCCGGGTCGTGACCGCGTTCACCGAGCCCGGCCAGCGGCTGATGCTGCTGATCTCCGGCGTGCTGAGCGTCGTCCTCGGCGTGCTGCTCCTCGACCAGTGGCCGAAGTCCGCGCTGTGGCTGCTGGGCACGCTGCTCGGCATCCAGCTCGTGGTGGACGGGCTGCTGCTCATCCTCTTCGGCCGGCTCCGGCTGACCCACTAGCCGTGGCCCGACCCGCACCCGCGGCGGACCGGGGCGCAGAGCGGTCCGGCCGGTGGCCGATCCTGAGGAGGGTGCATGACCACGAACACGCCGAGGCCGGCCGAGCGGCGATGGTCGGTGTCGCCCAAGCTCGTCGGCGTCGCCGCGCTGGCCGTCCTCGCGACCGTCTTCGTCTTCCAGAACACCGCGAAGGGCAGGGTCAACGTCCTGTTCTGGACCATCCGCATGCCGGCCTGGATCTGGCTGCTCGCGGTCTTCCTGGTCGGCGTCGTCGTCGGCTCGGTGTTCCCGTGGCTGCGCCGCCGGGCCCGGCGCGACTGACCGCCGAGGAGCCGGGGTGGCCGACATGGACGCGGTGACGCAGGCGCTCGGGGAAGCGGAGCTGGCCGTGATCCGCCGGACCGGGGCCGAGGCCCTGGCCGGGCTGACCGAGGACGAGCTGATCGACCTGCACGCGCGGGTGCGACGGGCGCGGAACAAGTACACCGGGCAGTACCGCCGCCAGGCCGGCGCCCGCGTCGCCGAGGCCGGCGCCCGCGGTGCCGCCCGGCCCCGCAACCGGCGGGCGGCCGACCGGGCGGAGGTGTTCGAGGCCGCGCTGGCCCGGGTGAGCGCGGCGCTGGCCCGGGCGGCCCGGCGCAGCGCCGCGGAGCTGAGGTCCGACCGCCTGGCCGCGGCGCGGGCGGCCAGGGGCGGGCCCGGCCCGGAGGTGGAGGCCGACACCGGCGATCCCCGGCCGTCGGGGGCGGCGGCGCGACCGCCGGTCAAGTCCACCGGCCGGCAGAAGCGGGACGCGTCCTCCGTGGCCGCCGGCGCCCGGCGACAGGCACGCCGCGACTCGCGGTAGCCGACGCTGTACGAGTGGGCCGGCGGCGCGGCCGAGCTGG
>DATINN010000373.1:0-3050 GCA_035474175.1 Mycobacteriales bacterium
ACCTTCGGGCAACGGAACGGCCCGGTCGGCCCTGTCCCCCGACCGGCACCCGGACCTAGCGTCAATGCTGTGCAGTGTTCGTCGGCAACGTTGAGTGGGGCACACTGGGCCCCAACGTTTGCCGCCGAGGGACCGATGACCGACACGTTCAGTGCGACCGCCAGCCTGCTCGCCCGTGCGGCGCAGGGCGATCAGCGTGCCTGGGACGACCTGGTGGCCCAGCACACCCGGCTGCTGTGGGCGGTGGCCCGCTCGTTCCGGCTCGATGCCGCCGACGCCAACGACGTGGTCCAGACGACGTGGCTGCGGCTGGTCGAGCACCTGGACCGGATCGAGGACCCGGCCCGCCTGGTCGGCTGGCTCGTCACCACCGCCCGCCGGGAGGCGATGCGGGTGCTGCGCCGCTCCGGCCGGGAGCGCCCCGCCTACGAGGACACCGTGCTCGACCGCCCGGACGAGGCCCCGCCGGTCGACACCGGCGTGCTGGTCGACGAGCGCGACCAGGCGCTGTGGCAGGCGTTCGGCCGGCTGGGCGAGAAGTGCCAGCAGCTGCTGCGGGTCGCCGTGGCCGACCCCCAGGCGTACGAGGAGATCTCGGTGGCTCTGGGCATGCCGATCGGGAGCATCGGCCCGACCCGGCGCCGCTGCCTGACGCAGCTGCGCGCCCTGGTCGAGGGCACCGTCCTGGCCGAGGGCGACGGTCCCCGATGAGCGCGCCACTGGAGTCGGAGGACGAGCTGCTGACCCGGCTCGGCCCGATCCTGGACCGGCTCGACCCGGTGCCGCCGCAGGTCGTGACCGAGGCCCGGGCGCTGTTCGGGCTGCGCCGGCTGGACGAGGAGCTGGCCGAGCTGGTGCGTGACACCGCCGACAGCTCCGGCAGCGGGGTGCTGGTGGTCCGGGGCGAGGGCGACGTCCGGCTGATCTCGTTCGAGACCGGTCCGGTGACGGTCGAGCTGCAGGTGACCGAGCGCGGCTCCGCCCGGGACCTGGTGGCCCAGGTCAGCGGGACCACCGTGGTCGAGGCCGAGGTCGAGACCGCGGCCGGCCGGCGGGCGGTGCCGATCGAGGACAGCCTGTTCACCGTGGACGGCGTGCCGTCGGGCCTGCTGCGGCTGCGGCTGCGCACCGCCACCGGCCGCGACCTCGTCACCAGCTGGGTCCGGGCCTGACCCGGACACGCCGGCGGGCCGGGCGCGCACCCGGCCCGCCTCTGCGCGGCTAGCTCTTCGGGTCGTCCAGCGGCGTGGGCTTGCCACCGGTCGGCGTGGGGTCCAGCGGGGTCGGCTTGCCACCCTTGGGCTCGTCCAGCGGCGTGGGCTTGCCGCCGTCGGGCCTGGGGGTGCCGGCCGGGGGCGTGGGGACAGTCATGCACTGCTCCTTCTCGTGATGTGCCGCTCGGGGACGACGGGCCTCAGATCAGGCCCTGACGAACGGCGAACGCGACCGCATGCGTGCGGTTGCGCAGGTGGAACCGTGACACCAGGTCGTGAATGGAGTTCTTGATCGTACGCTCCGAATAGGCCATTCGTGTCGCAATTTCGCTCGTGCTGTAACCGTCTGCGATCAATCGCAGGACGGTCAGCTCCCGTTGGGTGAGCCCGCCGAAGGTCAGCCCGGTCGGCGCGGTCAGCTTCCGCTGGGCGTCGCCGACCTGCTGCAGGAGCCGGCCGAGCAGGTCGGGCGGCAGGTGCCCGTCGCCGGTCGCGGCGGCCCGGATGGCGGTGCTCAGCCGGTCGGGCGTGGCCTCGCCGCGACGGACGATGGCGGCGACGCCGGCCTCGACCGCGGCCAGCACCTCGACCCCGTCGACGGAGCCGACGATCAACACGACCCGCGGGCCGCCCGCGTCGCGGGTCACCCGGATCGTGGTGGCCGTACGCTCGTCCACGCGGTCGGCGACGAGGACCACGACGTCCGGCCGGACCGGTGAGTCGGACGAGAGGACCTCCAGGTCGTGCTGGACGCGCAACTGGCTGGCCACGCCGGCCTCGGACACCGGGTCGGTGGCGCGGACGCGAACGCGGGTCGGATCGGGCACGGTTTCCCCCTCACTACGTCTCTCCGCAGCAAGAGCACGCACCCCCGGGCAGTGATACATCCCCGGCCGGGCAACCCGAACGTGCGGGCCCGATGACCCGCCGCGGCCCCCGCGCCGCCGGGCTGGCCGAGGACGCCGCCCGGATGGTCGGCACCAACCCCGACCTGGCCCGCCGTACCGCCGTGGACGCGGTCGCCGCCGCCCGGGCCGGCGGGGACGGCCTCGTCGCCGCGCTGGCCCTGCGCACGCACGGGCGGGCCGCGATCGAGCTGGGCCGCCTCGACGAGGCCACCCGGGTGCTGCGGGAGGCGGTCCGGGAGGCCGAGCGGGCCGGCGAGCCGGACGCGGCGGCCGAGGCCCGGGTCAGCCTGGCGTACGCGCTGTCCGAGCGCGGCCGGACCGCGGACGCGCTGCGCCAGCTCGACCGGGCCGCCGCGGTGCTGCGCGGGCAGCGCGGCGCCGGGGTGCTCATGCAGCGCGGGGTGGTGCTGTGGCGCTGCGGCCGCACGGACGAGGCGCTGGAGGCGTACCGCAAGGCGCTGCCGGTGCTCCGGCGCGGACCCGACCGGCTGGTCGAGGCCCGGCTCTACAACAACCGCAGCCTGGTCTACATCGACCGGGGCGAGCTGGACGCGGCCGAGGCCGACCTGCTGCCGTTCGCGGCGCTGTGCCGGGCGGAGGGCCAGCAGGTGCTGGCCGCGGACGCGGAGACCAACCTCGGCTTCGTGACGTTCCGGCGCGGGGACGTCCCGGCGGCGCTGGGGTTCCTCGACTCGGCCGAGTCCACCTACCGCTCGCACGGCGTGCCGCCCCGGGAGCTGCTGCTCACCCGGGGCGAGCTGCTGCTGTCGGTAGGCGCGTACGAGGAGGCCCGGCAGACCGCGGAGCGGGCGATCGAGCAGTTCAGCGCGGCCGGCTGGCGGTCGCTGCTGGCCGAGGCGCAGCTGCTGCTGTCCCAGACCCAGCTCGCCGGTGACGACGTGGCCGCCGCGCAGGGCGCCGCCTCCAC
>DATINN010000374.1:0-10537 GCA_035474175.1 Mycobacteriales bacterium
GGCGCCCACCGGGACTACTCGGCGAAGGTCTTCCCCCGGCTCACCGACCGGGAGCGCGAGGTGCTGGAGCTGGTCGCGGCCGGCACCGGCAACCATGAGATCGCCCGTCGCCTCGCCCTGTCCGAGAAGACGGTCCGCAACCACGTCTCGGCGATCACGGTCAAGCTGCAGGTGCGGGACCGGGCGGCGGCGGTCGCCAAGGCCCGCGACGCCGGCCTGGGCCGGCCCGAGGGTCCGGCGGGTCCGCGATGACCGTCCGCCGGGTGGCTGCCGTCCTCCTGACGGCCGCTGTCGCGATGGTCACCGCCGGCTGCGACCACCCGCCGAAGCCGGTCTTCCCGGCCGGCAGCACCATGGCCCGGCTCCAGGACAGCGGCCGCATCACCGTGGGCGTGAAGTTCGACCAGCCGGGGGTCGGCTTCCGCAATCCCGCCACCAGGAAGCCCGAGGGCTTCGACATCGAGATGGCGAAGATCATCGCTGCCGGTCTCGGGCTGCCCGCCGACCGGATCACCTGGGTGCAGACCGTCAGCGCCGACCGGGAGTCCTACCTGGTGCAGGGCAAGGTCGACATCGTGGTGGCGTCGTACTCGATCACCGACCAGCGGCAGGACCAGGTCGGACAGGCCGGGCCGTACTACCAGACCGGGCAGCGGATCCTGGTCCGCAAGGGCAACACCGACATCAACGGCCCTGAGGACCTGGCCGGCGCGACCGTCTGTTCGGTGACCGACTCGACCTCGCTGGAGACGGCCCGGACCGAGTTCCACGCCCGGCCGCTGCCGCTGCCCACGTACACCGAGTGCGTGCAGCGGCTGCTGGCCGGCTCCGTCGCCGCGGTCACCACCGACGACGCGGTCCTCGTCGGCTACGTCCGCAAGCAGCCGGACAAGCTCAAGGTGGTCGGCCGGCCCTTCACCACCGAGCAGTACGGGGTCGGCTACCGCAAGGGCGACACCGCGTTCTGCCGCTTCCTCAGCGACACGATCCGCACCGCCGAGAACGACGGCCGCTGGCAGAAGGCATTCGACGACACCCTCGGCTCGTACGGGGTGGCCGCGCCCGTTCGGCCACTCCTGAAATCCTGCTGAGCCGCCGGCCTCTTTATGATCAGCGGCGACCGGCCCAAATAGATTTGCGCTCCCCCTCTCGAGAGGGAATGGTGAATCGGCCGGGAACACAGGACAGTGTCCCGGAGATGCCGGGCGCACGTCCCGCCGGTCCTGGGAATCAGGCCCTGGCGACCTGAATTGCCGAGGGCGATAGTGGCGCCCTGACGGAAATCACCAATGATCGTCGATGACGACCCGGCCGCCGAGGCGGAGCGGAAAAGGCAGTCCGGAGCGACGGCCGGAATGGATCCGGTCCGCTACACGAGGGGGCTTTCGTGACGGTCAGCGCGACGGCTGCGGCCGACCATGTCCCGGACGGGCGGCCCGGGTCACCCGTCGACCTTGTCGATCTCGTCGGTTCCGTGCTCGCCGCCGACCCGGCCGGTGGGTGGTCGGTGACGGCGAGCGGGATGTGGGCGGTGGCGCGCCCGGCCGGCCACCGGTTCCGGGCCCAGGGTTGGAAGCTGCACCTGTCCGCGACGCCGCTGTCGATCCCGGACGTCCTGACCCGGGCGGTGCCGGTCCTGCGGGCGGCGGGGAGCGCGTTCAAGTTCCCGGGCAGCGCCGACGCCGTCGACCGGCTGAACGGCCGGTCCTGTCCCCGCGGCACGGCCGGCAAGTACGTCACCGTGTACCCGCGGGACGACGAGCAGTTCCGAGTGCTGGCCGAGCTGCTCGACCGGGCGACCGCCGGTCTGCCCGGACCCGAGATCCTCTCCGACCGCCCGTACCGCGGCGGCAGCGTGGTGCACTACCGGTACGGCGGGTTCACGGCGTCGACGGTGCTCGACGACGACGGCTGCTACCGGCCGATGATCCTCGACCCCGCGGGCCGGCTGGTCGAGGACCGGCGGGACGCCTGGTTCGCCCCGCCCTCGTGGGCGCCCGCGCCGTGGCCGGAGACGGACGAGCCCGCGCCGGCCGGCGACGTTCCCGCGCAGGTGCTGCTGGACGACCGGTTCCTGGTCCAGGACGCCATCCGGCACTCCAGCCGGGGCGGCCTGTTCCGGGCCCGGGACCTGCGGACCGGCGCGCCGGTCGTGATCAAGCAGGCCCGGGCGCACATGGAGGTCGACCCGACCGGCCGGGACTGCCGCGACCGGCTGCGGCACGAGGCCGACCTCTACGGCCGGCTCGCGCCCACCGGCATCGTGCCGCGGTTCGTCACCCTCGTCGAGGACGGCGCCAACCTCTTCCTGGTCCGGCAGCTGATGGACGGCACGACCCTGCGCGCCTGGGTCACCGCGCAGGCCGACACCGGCGGGGTGGCCCCGGAATCGGGTCTGCGGATGGCCGGCGCCCTGGTCCGCCTGCTGGAGACCGTGCACCGCGCCGGCCTCGTCCTCGTCGACGTCTCGCCGAACAACATCGTCGTCGACCCCGCCGGGACGCTGTGGCTCATCGACCCGGACAACGCCGTCGAGGCCGGGCGGCCGGTGTGGCCGGTGGGCACCCCGGGCTACACGCCGCCCGAGCACCAGCAGGACGGGCTCGTCCCGGGCCGTCCGGAGGCGGACCTGTTCGGGCTCGGCGGCCTGCTCTTCCTCATCGCCGTGGGTGCGGATCCCGTGCTGGCGGCTGATTCCGCGCCCGAGCGCCCCGCCTCGGCCCGGCTGCAGGCCTGGCTGGCGCGGATCGGGCCGGAGCTGCCGCTGGCGTACCGGCTGGCGGCACCGATCCTGGGCCTGACCCACCAGGACCCGGACCGGCGCTGGTCGCTGGAGCGGGTGCGGCGCCATCTCGCCGGTTCCGCGACGCCGGGTCCGAGCGGGTCCTCCGTACGGCCGGACCGGCCCGGGGTGAGCCGGCTGATCGAGGACGCGGTCGGCTGGCTCCGGGCGACGATGGACCCGGCCGGCGAGCGTCTGTGGGCGGCCGGTCGATCGGCGCCCGACGCCGATCCGTGCGCGGTCCAGCACGGGGCGGCCGGCGTCCTCGCCGCCCTCGTCGCCGCCGCCCCGCACGTCACCGACCCCGCACCGGTCCGCGACACGATCGAGTCGGCCTGCGGCTGGCTCGTGCGGCAGCTGCCGCACGAGCCCCGGCTGCTGCCCGGCCTGTACTTCGGCCGGTCCGGCACGGCCTGGGCGCTCTTCGACGCCGCCCGCCTGCTGGGCGACCCGCGGTTGGCCGGCCGGGCGCTGGACCTGGCTGCGCGCCTGCCCCTCCGGTGGCCCAATGCCGACGTGGCGCACGGGGCGGCCGGAGCCGGCCTGGCGCAGCTGCACCTGTGGCTGGCCGGCGGCGACCCGCTGTTCCTGGCCCGCGCCCGCGCGTGCGCCGACGGGCTCGCCGCCGCCGCCCGGCGGACGGACGGGCACCTCCTGTGGCCGATCCCCGGCACGCTGCGCTCGGGTCTCGCCGGGCAGACGCATCTCGGCTACGCCCACGGCACCGCCGGGATCGGCGACTTCCTCCTCGCCGCCGGCACGGCGACCGGCGACAGCCGGTACGTCGCCCTGGCCCGCGACGCCGCGGACACCCTGGCCGCCACCGCCGTACGGCGGGGAGCGGAGGCGTCGTGGCCGGCCCGGCCCGGTGGGGGCTGCTCGACCGGTGCGGGATGGTGCGCCGGGTCCGCCGGGATCGGCACCTTCCTCCTGCACGCCGGGCAGGCGCTGGCCGACCCGCGGCTGATCGAGCTGGCCGCGGCCGCCGCCGTCGCCGTCTCCCGCTCCGCGCCGAGGACCAACCCGGCCGCATGCCACGGCCTCGCCGGCGGCGGCCAGTTCCTGCTCGATCTCGCCGACGCCCTCGGTGAGCCCGACCATCGCCGCCGGGCCGAGGACCTGGCGGCGCTGATGGTGGCCCGGGCCGCCGGCCGTGGCGGTCGGCTGCTGGTGCCGGATGAGACCGGCCTGGGCGTCGCCGCCGACCACGGGATCGGCCTGGCCGGCGTGGCGTCCTTCCTGGTCCGGCTGCAGCACGGCGGCGCGGCGCCCTGGACGGTCACCCCCTTTTCGTCTCCGTGCCGACACGCGCACGGAGCAGCACCCATCCACAGGAGAGATTGCCATGACCACTGCCCCTGAACGGGACACCACGACCCGGGACCCGGCCATGCTTCAGCGGCTGCCGGAGGACGAGCAGCCGCCCGATGCCCTGGATCCCACCTGCGCCACCACGGGCGTACGGGTCCACCAGCCGGACGGCGCCGAGGCCAGGTCCCCGTCCTGATCGAGGTTCCGTCCTGATCGAGGTTCCCGTCCTGATCGGGCCGAACGGCCGGGGTGCGGACGTCGTCGCACCCCGGCCCGCCGGCTCCCGTACCGAGCACGACTTCCCGGCCGGCCGCCGGGTAGACAATGGTGATATGGCGACCTCATCGGGACCGACCGGGACCGACGCGCCCGGGCCGTTGCCCATGGGGACCTTCATCGACCGGCCCGTGCTGCTCGCGGCGCTCGAGACCGCCGTGCGGTCCGGACCGGCCGTGGTGGCCGCCGGTCCGGGCTGGGGCAAGAGCACCACGGTCGCCGCCTGGGCGGCCGGCCGGGCGGCCTGCTGGGTCGACGTCGATCCCGAGGACTCCGCGCATCGGCTGGCCAACCGGATCCTGCGGTCGGTGCGCCGACGGCTGCCCGACCTGCCGCCCGAGCTCCTCGTGGGGGGCCGCCCGGTCCCGTCCGCACCGGTCGGGGCGATCCTTCCGGCCCTGACCGGGCTGCTCGCGGCCCACGTCCGGGCGGAGCTGGTGCTCGTCCTCGACCGGCTGCACGTGCTGGCACCGGCGGGCGATGCGGCGCGCCTGGTGACCGGCCTGGTCGAACAGCGGCCGTCGTCGCTGCGGCTGGTGGTGATCACCGAGCCGGTCACCGACGGGCCCACGGCGTCCGGGCCGCTCGCGACCGCGCCCCGGATCGGCTCGGACCTGCTCGCCTTCTCCCCGACCGACGTGGCCGCCTTCCTGCGGGGGCGGGCCGTCAGCACCGATCCCGCGGTGGCGGCCGAGGTGTACGCACTGACGTCCGGTTGGCCCGCGGCGGTCCGGCTCGCCACCGAGACCCTGCGCGCCGACGATGCCGACGGCCGGGACGGGATCCGCCGGCTGCGGCGGGTCGGCACGCAGGCGCTGGCCCCGCTGGCGCACCACGTCGTCGCGACGCTGCCGCCGCCGGCCCGCCGGCTCCTGGAGACCGCGGCGGTGCTGGGGCGGTGCGACGCACCGATCTGCGACGCGCTCGGCCACCCGGCGCCGGACGCGATGCTGGCCCTGCTCGCCGAGCAGGGCCTGCTCCGTCCGGAGCCGGCGGACGGTCCCGCCGGTCCGGCGTGGTCCGTCCTCGAGCCCGTACGGGAGCTGCTGCTGCGCAGTCCGCAGGCGGACGTGGCGGACCTCCGGCGCCGCGCGGCCGCGCACCTCGCCGACCGGGCCGAGCACGGGGCGGCCCTGCGTCAGCTGGTGCTGGCGCCGGACCCGGCCGGGATCGCGGATCTCCTGGCCACCCACGGGGAGGCGCTGCTGGCTCAGGGCGAGGCCGAGGCCGTGGTGCTCGCCGCGGAGTCGCTCGACACGATCGACTCCTCGGTCCACCTGGTGACCGTCGTCAGCCATGCGAAGCAGCTCACCGGCGACTGGCTGGGCGCGCTCGCGCTGCTGCGGACCGAGGCGGCCGGGCACGACCGGCTCGACCCGGTGCTGGCGCTGCGGCTCGGCCAGCTCTACTACGTCTCCGGCCGCCCGGGTGACGCGGTCGACGCCTATCGCCGGGCGCGTCCGGACGGCGGGACGATCGGCGACGAGATCCAGCTGCTGTGCTACGCCGCGGTCTGGCTGCGCGCGGTCGGTGCCGAGGAGGAGGCCCGGGCCACGGCCGCCCGCGCGGGCGCCGCGGCCGACCGCTCCGGCGACCCGGGCGACGCCGCCCGCTGCCACTGGGCGCAGGCGTTCATCGCCGCCCACGAGGGCGACCGGCCGCTGCACGACGTCCACCACCGGCGTGGGCTGCGGCTCGCGGACCTGCACGGCGACCGGCTGCTGCACCTCGGCCTGCGGATCAACCGCGCCTCCTACCTGGCGGAGGAAGGGACGCCGGTGGAAGCGCTCCAGGAGGCCGAGGGTGCCCTGCTCGCCGGCGAGACGCTGGGCGTCGTCGGCTACGAGCCGTTCTGCTACAGCATCCGGGCCCGGGCCGAGGCCCGGCTGGGACGGTTCGACGCGGCGGTGGCCGACCTGGATGCCAGCCAGCAGCGCTGGCAGGACATCGGCCCGTCCTTCGACGTCTCGTTCGGGCTGATCGTGCGCGGCGACGTCCACCGCCGGCGCGGCGAACCGGGTCAGGCCGACGCCGCCCTGACCGAGGCGCTCCGCTCGGCCGACCTGACCGGCATGCGGCCGATCCAGGCGCTCGCCCTCGCCACGCTCGCCCGGGCGCGCGCAGCCGACGACCTGGCCGGTGCCCGCAGACTGGCCGACCGGGCCGTCGCGGTCGCGACGGGCACGGGCCTGGTGCCCGCGCTGCTCGCCCGGGGCTGGGTGGCGCTGCTGGCCGGCGCCCCCGGCGAGGCCGCCGAGGACGCCGGCCGGGCCCGGTCGGCGGCGGGCGCGCGCCGCGACCGGGCCGGCCTGGCCGAAGCGCTGGAGCTGGCCGTGCTGGCCGCACCGGACCCGGGGGCGATGGCCGGCCTGCTCGACGAGGCCGAGACGCTGTGGACGGAGATCGGTGACCCGGTCGGCCGGGCCCGGATCGGCATCCTCCGGGGGCGGCTCGCCGGTCCGGCCGGCGCGCCGGCCGTCGAGGCGGCGACCGCGACCTTGCACCGCCTCGGCGTGCGGGTCGACTCCGGCGTCGCCGACGCCCTCGCCGTCCGGACCTGGGAACCCCCGATCACCGTACGGACCCTCGGTGCGTTCCAGGTCCACCGCCGCGGCGACCGGATCCGATCGGCCGAGTGGCGGTCGAAGAAGGCCCGCGACCTGTTCAAGATCCTCCTCAGCGCCCGCGGCCGGCCGATCGCCCGCGAGCGCCTGGTCGAGCTGCTGTGGCCGGGCGACCCGCCGGAACGCACCGCCAACCGCCTGTCGGTGCTGCTGTCGACCCTGCGCGGGGTGCTCGATCCGCAGCGGGTCGTGCCGGACCCCGGACCGATCGTCGCCGACCGGGACACCGTCGCCGTCGACCTGGCCGCGATCGCCGTCGACATCGAGGCGTTCCTCAGCCTGGCCGCGACCGCCCGGACCGCCGATCGCAACGACGACCCGGCGGCGCTCGACCTGCTGCACGCCGCCGACACCGCCTGGACCGGCGAATACCTCCCCGACGACGTCTACGAGGAGTGGGCCGACCAGCAGCGCGACACGGTACGGACGACCCACGTGGCGATCCTGCGCGCCCTGCTCCGCCGCAGCGGCGACCCCGACGAGCGCCAGCGCCACCTGCTGCGGCTCATCCACCACGACCCGTACGACGAGCAGGCCCACCAGGACCTCGTCGCCACGCTGCGCGGTGCGGGCCGGCACGGCGAGGCGGAGCGCCGGTACCGCGCCTACGCCGCCCGCATGGCCGAGATCGGCGTCCGGCCCGCCGATCCCGGACCCCGCTGAGCCGTCAGCGTCCGAAGTGGACCGACCGGCTGAGGTCGTCGTCCCGGCGGAGGTTGGCCATCGCCCGGGCGGTCTGGCTCTTCACGGTCCCGACGCTGACGCCGAGCGCGGCCGCGGTCTGGGCCTCGGACAGGTCCCCGTAGTAGCGCAGGACCAGCACCGCCCGCTGCCCCCGTGGCAGCGGGTGGAGCGCCCGCCGGAGCAGGTCCCGGTCCTCGACCGTGTGGCCGGTCGGCGCGGCGAGGTCCGGCAGGGCGCCGGTCGGGCGCTCGGTCCGCCACTTCCGCCGCCACCAGGCCGCGTACGTCGTGGCCATCGTCCGCCGCACGTACGGCTCCGGTGGCCCGTCGATCCGGTCCCAGGCGAACCAGCACTTCGCCAGCGCGGTCTGCAGCAGGTCCTCGGCCAGCGCGTGCTCCCCGGTCAGCCGGTACGCGGCCGGCAACAACGCCGCGGACCTGGTCCTGACGAACTCGTCGAATCCGCTCCGATCGGCCATCGGTGCTTCCCTCCGCACGGGTCGGGCCGGCCGACGGCGGCGCGGGTCCGGGCGCCGCCGCCGGGTTCGTCACAGCCGTCCGGTGTTGAGGCGGGTCTGCAGGGCCCGGGCCGTGCGTCCGCCGAGCTCACCGTCCTGATCGGCGCCGGTCATGCCCAGCCACTTCTGGAGCGCCTTGACGGACTCCGAGCCGCCGGACCCCACCGTGAAGGACTTGAGGGCCGGCCAGTGCGCGGCGATGTCCGCCGCGTTCTGGTTCGAGGCGATGCCGTCGTGGTACGGCGCCCCGACATGGGCCTGGACCGCCTTGACCGTGACCTCGTCGATGACCTCGCCGGCCGGGAGCCCGAGAACGGCGCGCAGCTTCCTCGCGGACCTCGGGCCGATGACACCGTCCACGTCGAGCCCGCCATCCTTGGCGGGTGGGCCGGGCGGGGTCGGGTTCGCCGTTCCCTGGAAACGAAGCACACAGTCCCAGCCGTCGGGGTGGTAACGGGCGACGAGGGTTTCCGTCCCGCTCCCGTCGCCCGCCTTGCCGTCCTTGTCGGACGAGGCATACGCCATGTGGCCGTGGCCCACGTACATGGCCGTATGGCCGTGCGTCGCGCCGTGCTGGTCGCGAAGCAGCACGTCGCCCGGCTTGAGCTGGCTGACAGCAGGAACGGGGAGCACCTTCCAGCCGCATGCACTGAACTCTTTACGCATGTTCTGCGTGAAGGTGGCACCGTGATGCTTCTTGATGTTGTTGCCGGGAAGTAGCCCAGCTTGCTCGCAGACGAAGATGACCAGTGCGGAGCAGTCCGTTTCACCGCCGTCGTAGAAATTGAGCCGTCGACCTTCCGAGTTGTAGCCGAGGTTCCACTTCGTGCAGACCGTCTGGATGTGATCGACCGCGTCCTGAATAGCCACTGCTAGGCCCTCCGCGTTTGTGTTGGCTGACGGGGAGGAGCGTAGGAATGGGGTCTTAGAACGCCGTGACAGAAAGCTGATGTGAGCTCGCGGGCGTTTCAGGGAGAGGGGTGGGTGAGGAGGGCGGTGTGGGTGGCGAGGGCGGTGATCGCGGCGGCGCGGTCGGCGTCGGCGGGGGTGACGGGCTCGTCGAGGACGAGGAAGCGGTAGTAGAGGGGCGCGCCGACGTGGCGGATGACCTCGTCGGCGTCGGTGCCGGGCGGGATCTCGCCGCGGTCGCGGGCACGCTCGACGAGCGGGCGGACCAGGTCCCGCCGGGTACGCCAGAACTGCTGCCGCACGGCGTGACCGGAGCGCGGATCGGTCGCGAGCACGGCCCGCACGAGCACCGCCGCGGTCGGGTCGGCGAGCATGGCCGCGATGCTGCGGGCCCACAGCCGCAGGTCCTCCTCGAAGCGGCCGGTGTCGGGCACGGTCGCCCGCGCGGCGCCGAACCAGGCGACCACGTCGAGCACGAGCCCGTCGCGGTCGCCCCAGCGGCGGTAGATGGTCGCCTTGGCGACGCCGGAACGGCGGGCGACCGCGTCGATGCTGAGCCGGGTGTGCCCGTGCTCGCGCAGCTCGTCCAGGGCAGCGTGAAGCACAGCCTCGCGGGTGCGAGCGGTCCGCCCGCCGGGGCGGCGGGAGGCGGGGGGTCGGTCAGGCATCCTCGTGCCAGCGCAGGTCGGCCAGGACGGCCCGGTGGTCGGACGGGAAGACGCCGTCGATCGCGTCGCCGAGGATCCGTACGGCGTCCACGGACACGTGCTGGTCCTCCCGGCCGGGCCGGAAGAACACGTGGTCGATGCGCTGGTCGACCAGCTCGGGGCCGGCCCCGAGCGGCGCGGAGGGATGGCACGACGGGAGCGTGACGGCGTCGGCCGCGCCGCCGCCCGCGGTCCAGGCGTCGGTCAGCATGTCGCCGAGCGGGCGCAGCGTCGGCGAACCGGCGGCGGCGTTGAGGTCGCCCATGAGCAGGACCGGGCACGGGCCGTCGAAGCCCGGGTCGGTGGCGAGGTCGGCGACGAACCGGCCCTGCGCCATCCGGTCGTCGGTGAAGGCGGTCGCGTGCTCCAGGCAGGTGGCGACGATCGGCAGCGGCCCGGCCGGATGGTCGACCCGGACCGCGAGCGCGACCGGGTCCCAGTCGCGGTGCCGGGCCGGCAGCACCAGCGTGCGGACGTCGAGGACCGGCCAGCGGCTCAGCACGGCGATGCCGAGCCCGACGCCGTCGTGGTCGGGGTCGCCGTCGCCGACCGGCGCGCGCGGGTACGACGGGCCGGCGGCGACGGCGTGCAGACCCAGGGCGGCGGCGAGCTCGTCGGCCTGGCTCCTGTCCGGCGTCGTCCAGACCTCCTGCAGCGCCACGATGTCGGGATCGGCCCGGGCCAGGGTCGTGCGGATGCCGGGCTGCCGGTCGCGCCAGCGCGGCCC
>DATINN010000375.1:0-3081 GCA_035474175.1 Mycobacteriales bacterium
ACCTTGCGCCGCATGCCGCCGGAGAAGCCCTTGACCCGGCGCCGGGCGTCCGCGGTCAGCTCCAGCAGATCCAGCAGCTCGGCCGTCCGGCGCCGGCGCTCGGCGCGACCCAGCCGCCGCAGCCGGCCCATCAGCAGCAGGTTCTCCTCCGCGGTGAGCTGCTCGTCGACCGCGGCGAACTGCCCGGTCAGGCTGATCGCCCGGCGCACCTTGGCCGGCTCGCCGACCACGTCGTGGCCGCCGACCCGGGCCCGGCCGCCGTCCGGCGGCTGCAGGGTGGCCAGGATCCGCACGGTGGTCGTCTTGCCCGCCCCGTTGGGCCCGAGCAGCGCGAACACCGACCCGCGGCCGACGGTCAGGTCGACCCCGTCCAGCACCGTCTTCGGCCCGTACGCCTTGCGCAGGCCCTTCGTCTCGACTGCGTACACCTGGTGACCTCTCCCGAGTCCGTGTATGTCGTACACAGGTTAGAGTAGGTCATACACAGTCTTAGGATGTCAACCGATGACCGATACCGAGTCCGGGCTCCCGCCGGCGATCGAGCAGCTCTGGGGGCTGCGCGAGCCGGCCCGCCGGGGTGGGCCGAAGCCGGCGCTGAGCCTGCCGCGGATCGTCGCGGCCGCGATCGAGCTGGCCGATGCCGGCGGGCTCGCCGCGCTGTCGATGAGCCGGCTGGCCGAGAAGCTCGGCTTCACCACGATGCCCGTCTACCGGTACGTGGCCAGCAAGGACGACCTGCTCGTGCTCTGCCTGGACGAGGCGATCGGCGCGGCGCCGGCGCTGGACGGGCCCTGGCGCGCCCAGCTGGAGGCGTGGTCCGGCGCGCTGCGCATCCGCTACCAGCAGCACGCCTGGATGCTGGACGTGCCGATCAGCGGGTTGCCGGCCGGGCCCAACCAGCTGGTCTGGTTCGAGCGCGGGCTGCGGGCGCTGGCCCCGACCACGCTGGAGCCGGCGGAGCGGGCCAGCACGGTGCTGCTGCTCTCGACGTACGTGCGGGGGCAGGTGCAGATGGTCGCCGACCTGATGCGGGCGGCGGCGCCGGCGTCCGGTCCGCCGGTCGACTGGGCCTCGGTGGTGCGCCGGGTCGCCCACCCCGACCGGTTCCCGGAGGTGGCGAAGCTGGTCGCCGGCGGGGTGTTCGACGCCGAGGGGTTCCCGGATGACGAGTTCGAGTTCGGGCTGCGCCGGGTCCTCGACGGCGTCGAGACCCTCGACCGTTCCCGGGCGTGACCCCTCGTGGCCTCGGCCGTCCCGGGGCTCGGTCGTTCTGGGGCTCGGTCGTTCTGGGGCTCGGTCGTTCTAGGGCTCGGTCGTTCTAGGGTGAGCGGGTGAAGCTGACCAAGTTCCCGCACGCATGCCTCCGGATCGAGCAGGACGGCGGGGTGCTCGTCGTGGATCCCGGGGTGTTCTCCGAGCCCGGCGACGCCCTGCGCGGTGCCGACGCGGTGCTGATCACCCACGAGCACGCCGACCACGTCGACGTCGACGCGCTCAAGGCGGCGGCCCGGCGCGAGCTGGCGGTCTACGCCCACGCCGACGTGGCCGCGCAGCTGACCGAGGTCGACGCGGCCGTCACCGCGGTCGCGCCCGGCGACTCGTTCACGGCCGCGGGGATGGAGGTGCGGGTCTTCGGCGACCGGCACGCGCACATCCACGAGGACGTGCCGGACATACCCAACAACGCCTACCTGATCGGCGGCCGGGTCTACTACGCCGGCGACGCGTTCTCGCTGCCCGGGGTCGAGGTCGAGACGCTGTTCGTGCCGATCGGCGCGCCCTGGATGAAGCTGGCCGAGGCGATCGACTACGTCCGCGCGGTCGCCCCGCAGCGGGCCCACCCCACCCACGACGCGGTCCTGTCCACCGCCGGCCAGTCCATCTCCGACAACTGGCTCACCCAACGCGGCGGCACGTCCTACTCCCGCCTCACCCCCGGCACCCCCACCGAGCTCTGACGCGACGGCGCCGCGGCGGGGTCGCCTAGCCCGGGAGGGCGTAGGTGCCGTTGGGGAGGGGGTCGAGGAGGCCGTCGGCGATCAGGCCGTCCAGGGCGCGGGCGCGCTGGACGTCGTCGGACCAGGCCCGATCGAGGGCGGCCTGGGTGACGGGACCGTCGGCGGCCCGGAGCACGTCCAGCAGCAGGCCGCGGACCTGGCGGTCGGTGCCGGCGAAGCGCTGCGGCTTCTTCGCCGGGCCCGCGTACGGCGGGGAGCCCGCCGCCCGCCACGCGCACCGCGCGGCCACCGGGCAGGCGCCGCACCGGGGCGCGCGGGCCGTGCAGACCAGCGCGCCCAGCTCCATCGAGGCCACCCCGAAGCGGGCCGCCCGGGCCGGCTCGGCCGGCAGCAGCGCGGCGACCGCGGCCAGGTCGCGGGTGGTCGACGGCGGCCCGGCGTCGCCCTGCCCGAGCACGGCCCGGGCCACCACCCGGCGCACGTTGGTGTCGACCACCGGATGGCGTCGCCCGTAGGCGAACGACGCCACCGCGCGGGCCGTGTACGCACCCACCCCGGGCAGCGCCAGCAGCTCGTCCAGCCCGGCCGGCACGACCCCGCCGTGCCGGTCCACGATCGCCCGCGCGGCCTCGTGCAGCCGCAGCGCCCGGCGCGGGTAGCCGAGCTTGCCCCACATCCGGACCGCCTCCCCGGCCGGCTCGGCCGCGCACGACGCCGGCGTCGGCCACCGCGCCAGCCAGGCCTCGTACGCCGGCAGCACCCGGGCCACCGGCGTCTGCTGCAGCATCAGCTCGCTGACCAGCACCGCCCACGGCGACGCGTCCGGCCGGCGCCAGGGCAGGTCGCGGGCGGCCCGTTCGTACCAGTCCAGCACCGCATCGGCGAACCCCTGCACGCGACCGAGCGTAGCGACGCGGCGCGGCTGCCGGGCCGGGGCGACCCGCGCGACTACGGTGATCCGCGTGCTTGATCCGGTCGGCCCACTCCCGGCGTCGGTCTACTGGCGGCGCCGGGCCGTCGCGCTGGCCGCCGTGATCGTGGTGCTGCTGCTGGTCTGGGCCGTGCTGCCCGGGGGTGGCGACGACCGGCCGCGGGACACCGCCGGCGCGGCCGGGAGCCCCGG
>DATINN010000376.1:0-6442 GCA_035474175.1 Mycobacteriales bacterium
GTCAGCGGCCCGCCGAGCAAGCTGCTCGCGGTCGGACCGACGAGCCCGGACAACGGGTTCCCGGTCTGGTACAAGGACTCCAACAACCTCAGCGTCGGGCTCTGCCTCGACGACACCAACCCGTTCTGCAACATCACCGCCGCCGACGTCCCCGACGTCCAGCAGCCGGTGTCGTTCCCGGACAACTTCCCCGACGAGACCTTCTACCAGCTGGCCTCCTCGACGATCACGCTGCCGGGCGGCGGCACGGCCGTGCTGAACGACAACCTGGAGGCCGCGTTGAACACGCCCGGCCCGTTGGCCGGCCAGCAGATCACCTTCGGCCGGGTCCGCATCCGGCTGACCACGCCGTCCATCGGCACGTACACGATCACCCACCCGTACGGCGTGGACAGGTTCAACGTCACCGACACCGCGACCCGGAACATCAACTTCACCGAGGACGTCGGTGTCGGCTCCCCCGGTGACTTCAAGGGCGCGCTCAACTCCCGCGTGAGCCCCTTCCTGCGCTGGGACACCGGTCTGATCAAGGGCCCGGACGGCGCGTCGTACCTCGGTGACGCCGTGACCGCGCACGCGATCACCGGCTCCGACCTGGGGACGAACTTCTTCCGGATCGACGGTCCGGACATCGGCGGCCCCGGCATCAACACCATCCAGACCAACCTGTTCACCGTGCAGGGCCGCGTCGCCACCAACAGCGGTGTCGCCCCGACCCAGGTGACCTACACCCGCAGCAACACCAGCGGTGGCTTCATCGACGCGTTCGCGACCTCGCAGGCCGACCAGGTCGTGGTCTCGACCGCGGCGTACAACTCCGACACCGGTGCGCTGACGGTCAACGCGTCCTCCAGTGACACGGCCACCCCGCCGACGCTGACGGTGCAGGGCTTCGGCAACCTGACCGCGGGGACCGCGACCTTCGCCCTGGGCGCCGACCAGATCCCGCCGGGCGTGCTCACGGTCACGTCCTCGAAGTCCGGCTCCGGGACCGCCCCGGTGGTCGTCAGCGGCGCGGCGATCGTGCCCGACCCGGTGACGGCGCAGGCCCCGGCGACCCTGACCGTGCAGCAGGGACAGTCGGTGCAGCTGGACGGCTCGGCCTCCCTGAACGCGACCGGCTTCGCGTGGGCCCAGGTCGCCGGCACCCCCGCGGTGACGCTGTCCAACGCCAACACCTCGATCGCCAGCTTCACCGCCCCGGCCACGACGACGACGCTGACCTTCCGGCTCACCGTCCAGGGTCCGGGCGGACCGAAGACGACGGATGAGGTCGTGTCGGTCGCCGCGATCGCCCCGCCGCGGGCCAACGCCGGGCCGCCGCAGTCGGTCCTGGCCGGCTCGACCGTCACGCTCGACGGTTCCGGTTCCACCGGCGCCACCAGCTACAAGTGGGTCCAGACCGGTGGTGTGGCGGCGACGCTGTCCTCCACCACGGTGGTCAAGCCGACCTTCACGATGCCGAACACGGCCGACCCGGTGATCTTCCAGCTCACCGTCACCGGCCCGGGCGGCACCGACGTCGCGACCGTGCAGATCAACCCCCAGCCCGACGTGCTCACCACCAGCCAGATCGAGTTCCGGCAGAGCAAGGCGGAGTGGCGGATCGTCGGCACCGCGTCGGTCGTCACCGGCAACGTGATCACGGTCCGGCTCGGCAGCAACCTCACCGGCCCCGTGCTGGGGACCGCGTCGGTGGACGCGCTCGGCGCCTGGAGCCTGCGTCTGTCCAACGGCCCGCAGCCGCCGGCCAGCCGCACCGTCAGCATCCAGAGCAGCCGCGGTGGCGTCCTGCTCGCCCAGGCGGTGGTCGTCCGCAACTAGCACCATCCCCTTGGACGGAGCCCCGCGGCGGTTGGCCGCGGGGCTCCGTCACGTCCGGAGCACCCCGTCGTCACCGGAATGGGCGATCAGTCCGGACAAGTCTCGGTAAACTTACCGTCGGAGTGCAGATCGGCGTACGGTCGCTGCCCGTAGACAAATCGTGATTTGCGGGCCGCCGGACGCCAAGGACCACCGCGCGGTCGCGATTGTCTCGGGTATGTACGGAGCTCGCGATGAGGCAACACGGCCGGCTGTCTGTGGTGGCTCGGGCGCTCGTCCAGCATGCCGCCGTCAGCCTGGCCGCGCTGATCCTGGTCGCCGCCGCCGCCGCGACCGTCTGCGTCCGGCTGGTGGAGAGCGAGGCGCTGCGCCAGGCCGAGAGCGGCGGCGAGGAGATCGCCACCCGGCTCGTCGCCCCGCTGATCAACGACGCCTTCAACAACGGCGACCCGGCCGCGTTCCAGGCGCTGGACACCCGGGTCAAGGCCCGGATGTCGGACGACACGATCCAGCGGATCAAGGTCTGGTCCGCCGACGGGACCATCATCTACTGCGACGACCACGAGCAGATGGGGCTGCGGTTCCCGCTCGAGGCCGACGACCGGGCCGTGCTGGTCGCCGGTGGGGTCGACTCCGACATCTCCGACCTGGCCAAGTCGGAGAACGTGTACGACCGCGGCTTCGGCGAGAGCCTGGAGGTGTATGCGGGGGTGCGGGACAGCCGCGGCCGCCCGATCCTGGTCGAGACCTACTTCACCGCCCGCCGGCTGCACACCGACGAGGCCGCGCTGACCAGCCGGATCGTCCCGGTCGTGCTGGTGGCCGTGCTGGTGCTGGGACTCCTGCTGGTGCCGCTGGCCTTCGGGCTGGCCCGCCGGGTGGCCGACTACGAGCGCGAGCGGCAGGCGATGATCCGGCTCGCGGTGGAGGCGTCCTCGGCCGAGCGCCGCCGGGTCGCCGGCGAGCTGCACGACGGGGTGATCCAGGACCTGGCCGGCGTCGGCTACGCACTGTCCGCTGTGGACAGTCAGCTGGTCGCGCTGGGCGGGACGTTCTCGGACGCGCAGATCGGCGAGCTGCGCGGGCGGCTGCAGACGGCGCAGCGGCTGGTGGTCGACGACGCGGTGTCGCTGCGCGAGGTCGCCGGGGTGGAGTACGCGATCGACCGCGGCGCCGCCGACCCGGCCGCCGCGCTGCAGAAGATCGCCGCCGACCTGCGCACGGACGGCATGAAGGTCGAGGTCGCCATCGAGACCCTGCCGCCGCTGCCGGCCGCCGCCCGGGCGGCGCTGATCCGGGTCGGCCGGGAGGCGCTGCGCAACGCGGCCAAGCACGCGCCCGGCGCCGCCGTCGCACTCGACCTCGGCGTCGAGGGCGGCCGGGTGGTGCTGGCGGTGACCGACGAGGGGCCCGGCTTCGACCCGGCCGCCGTGCCCGGGCCGGTGGACGGTCACATCGGGCTGGCGCTGCTGGCCGACGCGGCCGAGGCCGCGGGCGGCCGGCTGGAGCTGCGCTCCCGCCCCGGCAAGGGCACCACGGTACGGATGTCCCTGCCGCTGCCGGAACCCGTCTCCTGAGCGCCGGCCTCGCCCCGTGCTTTCCCCGCCCCGCGCTGACACCGGGGCTAGGGTGCGGGGCGATGAGCGACACCACTGCGAGCACCGCACGCACGACGTACGTGCTGGTCGACGGCGAGAACATCGACGCGACGCTGGGCGGCAACGTGCTCGGCCACCGGCCCAACCCGGACGAGCGGCCGCGCTGGGAGCGGGTGCGCGAGTTCGCCCGGCAGGTGTGGGACCAGCCGGTGACGGCGCTGTTCTTCCTCAACGCGAGCTCCGGTCAGCTGCCGATGTCCTTCGTGCAGGCGCTGCTGGCGCTGGGCTACCGGCCGGTGCCGCTGGCCGGCGGGCCGGGTGAGAAGGTCGTCGACATCGGCATCCAGCGCACCCTGGACGCGCTGCAGGACCGGCCCGGCGACGTGCTGCTGGCCAGCCACGACGGCGACTTCCTGCCCCAGATCGGCCGGCTGCTGGCCGGGGACCGCCGGGTCGGGCTGCTCGGCTTCCGCGAGTTCGTCAACTCCGGCTTCGCCGAGCTGCGCGAGGACGGGCTCGAGGTGTTCGACCTCGAGGACGACGTGCGCGCGTTCACCAGCGTGCTGCCCCGGGTCCGGATCATCCCGATCGAGGACTTCGACCCGCTGCGCTACCTGTGACGGCACCGGCGCGCGGGGTGTAGGACCGGGCCGGGTCGGGAAGGCGCTGGGAGTGGGGACCGAGCGGCTCGAGACCTACCGGCGCAAGCGCGACTTCGGGCGCACGCCGGAGCCGGCCGGTGGCGCCCCGCGCCCGGACGGGGCGCTGCGGTTCGTGGTCCAGCGCCACCGGGCCAGCCGGCTGCACTACGACCTGCGCTTCGAGATGGACGGGGTGCTGGCCAGCTGGGCCGTGCCGCGCGGCCCGACCCTCGACCCGGCCGCCCGGCGCAACGCCGTGCACGTCGAGGACCACCCGATCGAATACCTCGACTTCGAGGGTGTCATCCCGGCCGGCGAGTACGGCGGGGGCGACGTCATCGTCTGGGACATCGGCACCTGGGAGCCGGTCAAGACCGACGACCCGGTCGCCGCGGTCGCGGCCGGTGAGCTGCACGCCGAGGTGCACGGGCAGAAGCTGCGCGGCCGGCTGGTCCTCGTCCGCCGCGACCGCGACCCCGGCCGCAAGGAGCAGTGGCTGCTGCTGCACAAGCGGGACGAGCATGCGGTGCCGGGCTGGGACCCGGAGGAGCACCCCCGCTCCGTCCTCAGTGGACGGACCAACGACGAGGTCAAGGCCGACCCCGACCGGCTGTGGCGCTCGGACCTGCCGGCCGCCCGGGCCTCGATCGCGCTCAAGGCGCCGCCGGCGAGCGGCCCGACCGCGGACGAGCTGGCCGAGCTGGATGCCCTGAAGACACAGGGCACCTGGCACTTCGACGGCCGCGCGCTGCGACTGTCCAACTTGGACAAGGAGCTGTTCCCCGGCGGCGTGACCAAGCGCGACTTCATCCGCTACGCGGCCCGGATCGCGCCGACCGTGCTGCCCTACCTGTCCGGCCGGGCGCTGAACCTGCACCGGTTCCCGGGCGGCGCGACCAGCAAGGGCTTCTGGCAGAAGCAGCTGCCCGACCACGCCCCGGACTGGGTGGCGCGCTGGGACAACCCGGCGGCCAAGGACGACGACACCAGGACCTACCTGGTGGTCGACGAGCCGGCCGCGCTGGTCTGGGCCGCCAACTTCGGCGCGCTGGAGTGGCACGCCTGGACCTCGAAGACCGACGCGCCCCAGCAGCCGACGTACGCGCTGATCGACCTCGATCCGGGGCCGGCCACGGCCTTCGCCGACATCCTCACGCTGGCCCGGCTGCACCGGGCCGCGCTGGCCCACCTCGGCGTCCGGGCCCAGCCCAAGCTGACCGGCCGGCGCGGCATCCAGATCTGGATCCCGATCGCCCGCGGCCCGTCCTTCGCCGAGACCCGGGCCTGGGTCGAGCAGCTGTCCCGGGCCGTCGGCGCGGTGGTGCCGGAGCTGGTCAGCTGGCAGTGGACCGTGCGCGACCGCGGCGGCCAGGCCCGGCTGGACTACACCCAGAACGCGATCAACAAGACGCTGGTGGCGCCCTACAGCCCGCGGCCGGCGCCGCTGGGGCCGGTGTCGATGCCGATCGAGTGGGACGACCTGGACGACGACGACCTGCGCCCGGACGGGGTGACGATGGCCGACGTGCCGGACCGGCTGGCCCGGCGGGGCGACCCGTTCCGGACCGTGCTGCTGACCGACCAGACCCTGCCCCGGATCACCTGAGCGGCGCGCTACTCCGGCTCGGGGGCGGCGAGCTGGGCCGACCAGCGCTCTTCGATGTGGCCGTAGCGCCAGACCAGCAGGGCCACCGCCCAGGCCGCGAAGAACAGCCCGACAATGCCGTAGCCGGCGTAGTCCAGCGGGATGGCCGCGATCGCCGACAGCGGGCCGCTGGTGATGTGGGCCTGGTCGGCCAGCACCCCGACCAGCTCGATCGTGCCGATCACGAGGGCGACCGCGACCGAGATCGCGGTGATCGTGATGTTGTAGAAGACCTTGCGGACCGGCTTCGCGAACGCCCAGCCGTACGCCGCGTTCATGAACACGCCGTCGATGGTGTCCATCAGGCACATGCTGGCCGCGAACAGGATCGGCAGCACCAGGATCGCGTAGAACGGCAGGTTGAACGCGGCCGCGCCGCCGGCCAGCACCAGCAGGCCGACCTCGGTCGCGGTGTCGAAGCCCAGCCCGAACAGGACACCGACCGGGTAGATGTGCCAGGCCTTGCGGACCGACCGGGTCAGCCCGCCGAGGAAGCGGTTCATGAAGCCGCGCTTGTTCAGCTGCTCCTCGAGCTCGGCCTCGTCGTACGTGCCGTGCCGCATCTCCCGGAAGACCTTGATGATCCCGTACAGCACGACGAGGTTGAGGATGCCGAGGATCCACAGGAACACCCCGGACACCGAGGCGCCGATGACCCCGGTCAGCGAGTGCAGCCGGGAGTCGTCGTCCTCGACCTGGCCGGCCAGCGCCTTGACGCCCAGCGACAGCAGGAA
>DATINN010000377.1:0-1547 GCA_035474175.1 Mycobacteriales bacterium
GGATGATGGAGCTCAACCTGGACGCCGACACGTGTCCCGCGGAGAAGGTCGCCTTCTAGGCAGCACCTCCCTTCCCGGAAGCAGCTCGGCGGGGGTGGCGGCGGCGAGCGCGCGGGTGTCGTGGCCGAGGTGGGCCTGGTCGGTGTAGCCGGCGGTGACCGCCAGCTCGGCCAGGCCGGTGGACGGCGAGGCCCGGCCCAGCGCGAGGAACCGCTGCAGGCGCAGCACCCGGTCCAGCGTCTTCGCGCCGTAACCGAAGGCGGTCAGGCAGCGCCGGTGCAGCTGCCGCTCCGACAGCCCGGCCCGGTCGGCCAGCCCGCCGACCCCGCCCGAGCGCCGCTGCAGCCGCCCGGCGACGGCCACCGCGACCGGGTCGGGCGGCGGGGCGTCGGCCAGCCGGCGCCGGATCGCCGCCTCCAGCACCGCGACCCGGTCGCCGGAGTCGCCGACCTGGCGCGCCAGCCGGCCCGCGCCCGGCCACAGCTCGGCCAGCGGCACCCGGCTGTCCCGCAGCGCGGACGCGGGCAGGCCGAGCACGGCCGGCGCCACCCCGGGCCGGAACCGCACCGCCGCCACCTCCAGCCCGTGCCGCAGCCCGCTCGGCGTGGCCGCGGTGTCGGGACCGGCGACCACCAGCTCGCCGTCGATCCACATCAGGTCGAGGCAGCCGTCCGGCAGCACCATGCCGCCGGCCCGGGTGACCGTCGTCCACGAGCAGCGCAGGTGGGAGCGCAGGTCTGGCGCCACCGCCTGCTCCGCGTACGTTCCCATGCCCGGCATCCTGCCCCCGCCCGCTGACAATTCCGGTGGGCCGGCAGGGCCGGATCCCGCGGGGTCTAGGGTCCGGCTCGTGACCGAGCTGGAGTGGGCGGGCCGTGCGACCGGGGTGGGCTCGATGCCCGGCACCGACCCGGCCGAGGCGATCCGGATCGTGCTCGGCGAGCTGCCGGACCTGCCCCACCTGCCCGAGCTGCCCGGCCGCGGGGTCGGCGCCGACATGGTCGGGCGGGGGGCCGCGTTCCTGGTCGACCTGCCGGTGGACCTGCAGCCCTCGGGCTGGCGGCTGGTCGACCGCCCCGGCCGCGACCAGCGCCGCGCCGCCGACCTGCTGGCGCGCGACCTCGACACCCTCGAGGATCTGGCCCAGGACCACGTCGGGCCGCTGAAGTTGCAGGTCACGGGCCTGTGGACGCTGGCCGCGACGATCGAGCTGCACTACGGGGACAAGGCCGTGTCCGACCCCGGCGCGGTCCGCGACCTGGGCCAGTCGCTGGCCGAGGGCGTCCGCCGGCACGTCGCCGACATCGCCCGCCGGCTGCCCGGCGCGCAGGTCGTCCTGCAGCTCGACGAGCCGTCGGTGCCGGCCGTGCTGACGGCGCAGGTGCCGACGGCCAGCGGGTTCGGCACGCTGCGCGCGGTCCCGGAGCAGGTCGTCCGGGCCGGACTGACCGACGTGCTGGACGCGGCCACCGACGCCGGCGCGGTCCGCACCGTCGTGCACTGCTGCGCCTCCCGTCCGCCCGTGGGGCTGTTCCGGGAGGCCGGGG
>DATINN010000378.1:0-4513 GCA_035474175.1 Mycobacteriales bacterium
CCCGGTGGACGCGGGCGTGGCCACCGCGTCCTGGCTGATCTTCCGGCACGCGGCCGCGCCGGCGGCCCGGGCCGTGGTCCCGGGCGCGACCAGGCCGGTCGACCTCCCGCTGGACGAGCTGAGCAGCTGGGCGACCGGCGCGGGGCCGACGGTGCCCCGCTCGATCGAGATCGACTGCACGTCCCCGCTGCTGGCCAACCTGACCCTGGTCGACACCCCCGGGGTCGGCGGGCTGGTGGCCGCGCACGGCGAGCTGGCCCTGGCCGCGGCGTCCGGCGCGACCGCGCTGCTGTTCGTGCTGGACGCGTCCGCGCCGCTGACCCGCCCGGAGCTGGACTTCCTGGTCGCGGCCAGCGCCTCGGTCGACCAGGTGCTGTTCGCGGTGACCAAGACCGACGCGTACCGGGGCTGGCGCCAGGTCGTCGCCGACGACCGGGCCCTGCTGCGCCAGCACGCCCCCCGGTTCGGCTCGGCCGAGATCCTGCCGGTGTCGTCCCGGCTGTTCGAGCAGGCCGCCTCGGTCGGGCCGGGCGAGCTGGCCGGCACGCTGCGGACCGAGTCCGGGGTGATCGCGCTGCAGCTGGCCCTGCAGACCCGGGTCGCCGCCCGCGCCGCCGCCCTGTACGAGGCCAACGCGCTGCGCTCGGCCCGGACCCAGCTCGCCGCCCTGCACGCGCGGGTGCTGGCCGAGCGGTCCGCGGTCGACCCCGCGCCGGGCAAGGCCGAGGAGCTGCGGGCCGCCCGCGAGCGGCTGGCCCAGTCCCGGCGGCAGGACGGCCGGGCCTGGCAGCTGCGGCTGCGGGCGGAGATGTCCCGGGCCCGGATCGAGTCCATGCACGACGTCCAGCGCGAGGTCCGCGACCAGCTGGTGTTCTGGCGGGGCTGGATCGACCGGGCCGACGCCGGCGGCCTGCAGCGGCTGCCGGGCGAGGTGGACGCGGCCGTGCAGGCGCTGGGCCTGCGCACGACCGGGCGGGTGGTCGGGCGGCTGCGCGCGGTCGCGGACGGGCTGCTGCGGGAGCTGTTCGGCCCGGCCGAGCTGGCCGAGGTGTACGCCGACCTGGCCCGGAGCTCGGCCGCGCCGGCCGGCCTGGTCGGACCGGACGGGCGGCCGCCGAGCGTGGAGGACAAGCTGCTGATGGTCACCGGCGCGTCGATGGGCTTCGCGGCCGGGCGGGCGGTGGCGTTCGTGCCGGCCCTGCTGGGGCTGGGGGCGGTGCCCGTGCTGGGCTGGGTGCTGGCGCCGATCGCCCTGGTCGTCGGTGGTGTGGTGGGCGGCTGGATGGTCCGCTCCCGGCGGTTGATGGCCGACAAGGTGCACCACAAGCAGTGGATCAACGACACGCTGACCGAGGTCCGGGCGGCGTTGGAGTCGGAGGTCGCGGCCCGGTTCGTGGACGCCGAGCAGGCGCTCACGCTGGCCCTGGACGGGGCCATCGCCCGCCGGGTCGACCAGCTCGATGGCGAGATCAAGCAGGTCGACGAGGCGCTGCGGGTCTCGGCCGGGGAGCGGGACCGGCTCCGCCAGGAACTGTCCGGGGTGGCGGACCGGATCGTCGGCGTGGTCACCCAGGTCGACGCGTTGCTACCGGCGCTGCGAGGTGCGCGATGACGGAATGGGACGGCGGCCACGACGGTGGCCACGATGCCGGCCACCACGGCGGGCACGAGCTCGGCCCCGAGGGCCCCGACCTGCCGGATTCCGACCCGCCCTGGGAGCCGCTCGGGTCCGGGCCGGGGCACCTGGACCAGCCCGAGGACCCCTACGGGTCGCCGGCCGGGCCCGGGCACCCGGACGCCGCGGCGGCGGACGAGCCGGCCGGGCTGCCCGAGGAGCAGCCGGCCGACTGGTCGCAGCCCCCGGACGAGCTGCCGCACTCCGGACCGGGCAGCTGGGACGACACGTTCGGCGCTCCCGGCGCCGGCACGGACGACGGCACCGACCCGGCCGGCTGGACCGAGGCCGCGGGCACCGACCCGTTCCCGGCCGCGCTCGACCTGGACGTGGCACCCGGCGACGGCGGTCCGTGGGTCGACCCCGGCCTGCTCGGCGGTCCCGACCACTGGACCGCCGACACCGCCGAGGTGGCCGTCCCGGTCGACCCGCCGGCCGCCCTGCTGCCCGACCTGGCCGCCGCCGACGGCGACCCGGACGCCGGCTGGGACACGCTGCGCGACTCCGACGACCCGGCCGTCCGCGCCCTCGCCCGCCACTGGAACCCCTGACCCGGGCGACCCCGCCTCGATCCCCGGCCGGCGGCCTCCGCTCCGCCGTCCGCGCAGGCCACGTGCCTGACCTTGACCCTCGGCCGGCGGCCTCCGCTCCGCCGTCCACCCGGTCCGTCCACCGGTCGTGCGCCCGGTCCGTACGCGGGCCCGGGAGCCGGCGACCTCATCGGCGCCGGCACCTGCGGTCACCACCTGCGGCGCGGCGGAAGGTGCAGCGGCGGCGTCCCGTCGTCGCCGTCCGCCTCCTCGTCGGAACCCCGCATCGCCTTGATCACCGGCGCCGGGTCCGCGCCCAGGCTGGTCGCCGTGTGCGCGTACGACAGGTATCCCTGCTGCTCCGCCGCCTGCGCGCGGATCCGGAACCGGGCCGAGACGATCCCGGCCGCCACCACCGCCGCCACCACCGCCGCGCCGAGCCAGATGTGACCGGTGACGATCATCGCCGTGGCCGGCACCACCATCGCTCCGCCGATCACACCTTCCGAGCCGATCTGAGCGCCCATCCTCTCGACCCTTCTCCCATGGAGACCCTTAAGGGTCTCGTAAGGAGGATCGCTCTCCCCTAGGCTTATGCGCAAGAGTTGGGCATGACGTCCGATTACCCCTAGGGGTAGGGTGGTACGGTTGGCGTTTCGACAGGTTCCTGACTGCCACATACCTGACTGACACACCCTTTCGAGGCTGCGACATGAGCGCGTCCCAGTTGACCGACCGCGAGCAGCAGATCCGCACCCTGGTCGTGGACGGCCTCACCAACGACGACATCGCCACCCGGCTGAAGATCTCCCGGAAGACGGTGGAGTCACACCTGCGGATGCTGTTCCGCAAGCTCGGCGTGTCCCGGCGGGAGCAGGTGTCGCTGGAGGACTTCGTGCCCGTCCCCGACCCGCACGCGTACGGCGCGACCTCGGTGACGAAGCTGCGGGAGCTGGAGGAGCAGCTCCGCTCGTACGAGACGGCGATCCTGAGGATCACCGACCGGCAGACGCCGCTGTTCTCGGAGCGGGTCGAGATCACCGTGACGCTGGGCGACGCCGCGGCCGAGGACGCGGTCGTCGAGCGCCGCTGGACCACCCCGAAGCCCTACCTGATCTACCGGGTCACCCGCCCCATCCTGCCGCCGCCGCCGGTGACGCTGAGCAGCGACGACCTGAGCGTGGCCTGCGAGGTGGTGGGTCAGGACGTCGGGGTGGCGGTGCAGGACATCCTGGACCGCAAGCGCCGGCACCGGTTCCTGGTCACCTTCCAGCCCGGGCTGGAGGCGGAGACCGAGTGGGTGCTGCGCTACCGGGTGCCGGGCATGTGGGACCCGCTGCGCGACACCGGTGAGGACACGATCATCTGGCGCCCCGGCGTCTCCGACCGGGACGACTCGGCCACCACCAGCATCACCGAGCTGACCGTGCGCTTCGTGCTGCCCCGGGACACCACCACGATGGACGTGACCGAGCGGCGCGGGCTCGGGATCACCGAGGAGGACCACCTGGCCGACGGCCGGCGGGTGGTCGTCTGGCGGGACCTGCAGCCGGGCGGCGCCCGCTACGAGTGGGTCCTCAAGCACGTCCGCAAGCAGGACTAGAGGCCGGGCGCGGGGCACCGGCCCACTGTCAACCGCCGTTGGAGCCGTCGCCGCCGAACATGCCATCCCCTCCTCGGTGAAATCCGGGGGATCGTATAGCCATGATCCACAGCTGTCATCGATACCTGTGGGTAGGGTCTGGGACCGATGCGCACTGAGAGGGAGGTCCCGCGTGGCTGAGGTGGATCCCGGGTTTCTCGAGCTGCCCATGCGGCGGATGGCGGACGCCGCCCTGCAGCGCGTGCGCGACCTCGGCGCCGAGCACGCCGACTTCCGGCTGGAGCGGCTCCGCAACCAGGACCTGGTCCTGCGCGACGGCCGGGTCGACTCGGCCAGCGACGGCCAGGACGTCGGGTTCGCGGTCCGGGTCGTGCACGACGGCACCTGGGGCTTCGCGGCCGGCGTCGACCTGACCCCCGAGGCCGCGGTGGCCGTGGCCGAGCGGGCCGTCGAGGTGGCCAGGGTCAGCCGCCCGGTCAACTCCGAGCCGATCGAGCTGGCCGAGGAGCCGGTGCACGCGGACGTCACCTGGGTCTCGCCGTACGAGGTGAACCCGTTCGACGTGCCGGACGCGGACAAGATCGGGCTGATCGCCGACTGGTCCGAGCGGCTGCTGGCCGCCGACGGCGTCGACCACGTCCAGGCGATGGTCTTCCTGGTGCAGGAGAACAAGTTCTACGCCGACCTGGCCGGCACGATCACGAC